>NZ_ATDO01000051.1:0-23020 GCF_000445085.1 Sphingobium sp. HDIP04
CGAGCATTAGGTCTGGACGGGCCTGTCTCCTTTGCCTCACAAAGCCCGCATTTCCAGCGTTCCTCATCCCCCTTTCCTTTCGGGACGCCCGATTAGGGCGTGACCGACGTCAGACAGCGGAAGGATCGTGCGCTTCAGCGCTGGGGCGGATCGGGATTGGTCTACGTATCCGATCGAGTTCCTGCACGAGTTGGGCATTGCGCCGCTCAAGCCTCTCGGCACGTTGCTCGGCGTCGACGGCGCGTTTCAACAGGCTAGCGTTATGTGTCGCGAGGGCGGCGCTTCGAGCTTCGGCATCCCGAAGAGCCGAGCGTGTGCGATCGGCCTCTCTGGCGGTCGTCTCGTTCGCGCCGGCACGCTGCGACTGAAGCGCGCGGAGGCCGTCGAGAACGCCGGCATGATGGGTATATATGATGTTGCGGCCGACCCCGGCTGCCCGTGCGAGCGCAGCGACTGTGGGTTCTGCGGAGGGATTGCCGGCGAGGCCTGCAAGGGCTTCACGCAGGCGCGCATCCGTCTTTGCCCGCCGTCGAGCTTGCGGGCTGGACAGGTCAATTTCGGTCGCCATCGGTATTTCCTTCGTCTAACTGGTCCAGGATACGGCGAGATTCCTGGATGCGGGCTTCTGCAAGCGCACGGCTCTCGGAGTCGAGGTCATCGCGCTGGAGCAAAGCGCTGTTGCGCTCAAGGCGCGCTTCCCAGACCGGCTTATGCTTGCCGGTCACGGCGAAGTTGGCGCAAGTCGAGCAAGTGCTTTGCGTGCGGAGCACCGGGTTCGGCTCGCGCTCGCCGCCGAGGCATGCCGAGGTTTCCCGGCGGTAGAGGCAGTAGCCCCAGTCGCACACGCCGAGGCGCATATCCGTTTCGGCGAGGATATCGGTGATATAGCCATCGACGTCGCCCGATAGCGTGCGCCCGCGGAACGGCGATCGCTCGGAGAGCATGACGCCCGCCTTCCCGGCGACGTTCGGCGCCAGGAGCAGGTCTTCCAGCGCCTTGCGGGTTTCTTCGGCGGCTTGGTCGTCGATCAGCTGGGCAAGCTCGAAGTCGGTGCCCACATAGGCCCGGTCGGTCATCGCGCGGTGGACATGGCCGAGATGGCGTTGCAGCGCCGTCAGGCCGGTGCGGTCGCGCCGCCCGATGAACCGCGAGAACGTCTTGCGACCCTGATAGGTGGTCAGGTGCCAGGTGCCGCCTTGGTGTTCCGGCAAGGCAAGGAACGGCGCAAGTCGTTCGTTCAAGCGGATATTGACCATGGGTGATCGCAGTAGGGCGACGGGCATCATCGTCGGAAGCGGCGAGCGTCCCCGGCCGAGCTGGTGGAGCCAGAGGTTCCTCTTCCCGCTAAGTTCGCGAAGCGGTGCGGAGAGACGTTCGAGGATGTGGATCGCCCGCCGGACCGGCTCGGGCGCAAGCCATCGATGGATGTCCCCATGTTCCGTCAGCGACGTCTTCGTGATCGTGCCGACCAGATAGACGTGTTCCTCACCGTCTCCATCGGCCGCGCGCCGTTCGAGGCAACCCTCCTCAAGCCTGAGTATTTCGGAGGCTCTCGCGCCAACGAGATAGGCGATGACGACGAAGCAGGCGTCGCCAAGCCGATCCAGCATGAACGTCAGGCGGCGCAGCGGCCATTCCGGATTCGGATACAGATCCGCGTAGGGGCATGGCTCAGCCAACATGGCGCGTCTGATATGCCAGTGGAGCCTTCGCCCCTGATGCTGTGGTCGGAACTGCTCATACAGATCTTCGAGACGGTCGCGCAGCGCGAGTATCTGGTCCGCTGGGTCACCGAGCAGTTCCATAGCGCCGCTGATGAGAGGCACGGCGATCTCGTCGGGCGTATAGGGATGGCCGCCATAAGGTTTCCAGTGCCGCTTCCCAACCGAACCGGCGCGAGGCGGCGCCATCAGCGGCGCGTCGTCCAGCTTGTCGCGCTGCATGTGGAACGTGCGGATCGTGCCGAGATAGCCTTCGGCGGTGCTGAGGGAGAGCCGTGAAGCGTTCCTGCCGGGACGAGCGCGCAACATGGCCACGAACCGGTCGACGGCGTCTTGATCGAGATCCTTGAAGCATCGGACGTTCTCGGCTGCCATCCATCGAACGAGGAAGCGGATGTGGCTGAAGTGACCATCGATCGCTTCCTTGCGAAGTGGCCTCCGCCCTTCGGGCGGATCGGCCCGCAGCGAGAGCAGGAACAGTTCGGCGGCGTGCCGGAGCGGCGTCCACCGATCGTCCCGGAACCGGCTCCCGTCCGGCATTTCGAAGCCCCAGTTGAACGTCGTGGCGGCGGGGATGCCTTCGTTTCCGAGCAATGGCGCCGGAAGTTGGGTAGGCGTGGATGTCGGGACGGAGGCCATGAGGCTATTCCAGGTCCGGCAGCGGCGGCAAGGCGGGTATGTGCCGTTCCGCGTCCGGCATCATTTCGGGCGGGAACGCCGGCAGCAGGTCTTGTGTCAGCACCCGAAGGCTGGGGGCATAGAAGAGGCTGAACCGGATCGGGTCGATGCGTTCCCGCGCCGCTTCAAGATGCATGGTGGCCTGGACAATGCGCGCCAGATGATCCGGGTCGATCGGGACGATCAGGCCTGGACAGGCAAGGCAGCCTCCCAGTTTCGGGCACACGCGGCCAGGCTGTGCCTGCCCGCCGTCGACCGGTCGAAGGCAGTCGTGGCCGAACAGCGCCGTCACCCGCGCGCTGGTATCTGGCCCTTGATGTTGCGAGTCATGGGCGGGCGTCTCGCCGGTGACCCATGTGATCATCAGCGACTGGAGCCGAGCGATCGTATCGCGTTCGAGGCGGCGGACGGCCTCGCCATCGACATAGATGTCGGTGGTGGCGACATTCGCATGATTGAGGACCGCTTTGGCCGCCATGATATCGCCCTGCGACGCTGTGTAATGGGCGCTTGCCATGCTGCTGCGGAACAGCTTGGGCGAGAAGTCGGGAAGCAGGGAACGGGACTTGCCGGGATGCGCTTCGTTCCAGGAAGCGATCGCGCCATTGTGCCGCTCGTAGAAGCGCAACATTGCCGATCGCAACGTGGCCTGCACGATATGACCGGCGCGATGCTCACGCTCGAGGCGTCCTGTCGTCATGAGGAAGCGGTGGAGGAACAGTCGGTCGCGTTTGGACGGCTCCACATGCGGCAATAGGGGTGCCGTCATCGCAAGCAGTTTTTCGATCAGGCGCGGCGCCGCATAGGGTCGGCGATTGTCGAACGAGCGCCGTTGCATGCGTTTCACCTTACCGCCGGCGCGGGGTTTCACCCACTCGACCATGACGCGATGCCGCTCGAGCGGATGCGGCACGAGGCAGTCCCGCTTGATCTGGCGCAGCGGACCGGCGTTGGCCGCCGTCTGGATCAGCAGCACGATATAGAACGCAACCAGCGTGTCGGTCGTGAGGTGGAGATAACCCTCGAGCTCGCGGAACCCGCCTACCTCGGCGATCCTCTGCCGATCGGGCTTATTAAGGTCCAAGCCTCGGTCGGTCGGCATGATGCCGTGGCCGCGGCGATGGAGCTTCCAGATCCAGCGATCCCGTTCGACGGTCCGCCCACCATGGAGCGGCACATTCGGAAGACCAACGATGGCTTGCCCGTGCTGGAACTTGTCCCACGCAGTGTCGATCTCGGCATAGCAGACTGCCAGCAGGGCGCGCATTGCGGCAGGTGTCAGCCGGTCTTGCGGTAGCCGCTGGACGCCGGCCAGCGGGATCGCATTGTTGGGAACGGCGAAGCCCGGTGCGAACAAGCCTGGATTGTCCGCGATCGCGCGCTTGAGGACCGGCCGGATCATACCGAGCTGACCGGATTGTGAGCGGACGCCGCGCCTGCGCCCGTTGGTGGGCATCGCCAGCCAGGTGATGAACCGGCGGATCGTTGCCGTGTCGAGGTCTGCCGCGCGCCTGACACGCGCGTCTTCGCGCAGGAACCTCCCGAACACGCGCAGCGCGAACCAGTGCGCGGTGCGGGTCGCGGCGCTGGATGCTACATCATGATCGCGGAAAGCCCGGGCGATGGCGGCGCTGATATCGTCCGGCATTCCGAACAGCGCCGGGCTGAAGCTTTGGACGATCTTGCCCCATTCGTCGCGGAACTGGATTTCGGCGACCTGCGCCGGATGGTTCGCCGGTGCCGGATCGAGTCTCAGCGTCCGATCGAGGCGGCCCCTAGCCATCGGCGGGGATCAGCTCGCCATAAAGATAGGCGAGGCTTTCGCTCAGATCGCGCTCGTGCAGTTCGACGCAGCGCAGATAAATCGCGGTGGTCGTGATCGAAGCATGGCCCAGCAGCACCTGCACGACCTTGAGCGGGTTGAGATCGGGATTGGTGCGGGCCTGGATCTGAAGGCGGGCCAGCATCGCCATCGCGAAGGTGTGCCGCAGGCAGTGCAATGTACCCAGAAGTCTCGCAGCCGCGAAAGCTTCCGCGAGCTGCGCCGTCAGGAGTTTTCGCGTCATAGCCCGGCCATGCTCGTTCAGCAGGAGATTGGGCGGCGCGCGATAGCCCCGGTCGGAACGGCGGACACGGCGGACGATCCGGGCGCGATCCTCTCCCACATACCAGTCCGTATGATCGAGCAGCCGAATCGGCGGATAGACTGTCCTTGGCCGGTCTCCCTTGGTGATATGGATCGGCACGCCGACAAGTGGATCGCTGTCGAGGTCGAGTGGCCAGCTATCCGGGATTTGGTCGATGGCGAGCGCGCAAAGCTCCTTGCGGCGCAGTCCCGCCCCAAGCGCCCATTGCGCGGCAAGTCGGGCGGTAGGCCTCAGATGCGCGAACAGCCGTGCCAGTTCGTCGGCGCGCAGAGGTCGCGGCAGTTTTTCCGGGCGTGAGACGATCAGCTCGTTGACCTGGCGCCGCTGCAAGCCTGGGCGATAAGCGCCGTCGAGCATCAGCGTCATCTTTTCGGTCAACCGGAACGGGCAGTGGTCGATCAGGCCCTTATCGAGCGCCCAGCCATAGAACCGGCAGACGGTCGAGACGCGCGCGTTGATCGTGGTCCGGGCATAGGGCTTCCCGGTGTGTGCGCTGGGGTTCTCCAGCATCCGGTTGCGATAGGCAGCGATGACGCGTTCGTCGGCTTCGCGCCATTCGATCCCCGATTGTTCGAGCGAGTCGAACCAATCGTGGAGATGCTCGCCGTAGGTCCGCACAGTTTCCGTAGCGTGGGCGCGGCCGCTTAGCTCTGCATGCTCCATGAGCCAGACGAAGGCCGGCTCGATGATCGCCATGTCGGCGTCGAACAGAATCGGGAAGCCGGCGGGGACATTGGGCACGCCAGAGGCAGCCCGAATCACTGATACCACGGGCCATCTCCCTCGCCCGCACAGGTGCAATTTCGAAAGTAGAGCAACATGCTCGATTTGGCCGAAGCATTTCGATGGAATGGGCGCTTTCCTCGCCATGCCGAAGGGTGTCGCTGCGACCAGCTACCCCAAGCACTCACCGTGCCTGCTGACACCTGGCGCCCGCCTTGATATGAGTGAACGAGGATCAAGGGGGGGAAGCGGTGGCGCGTCGGGTATTCTTTAGCTTTCACTATGACCGTGACGTTCGACGGGTCGTGCAAGTCCGCAATTCCTGGGTGGTTCGTCCAGGTGGCGAAGCGCAGCCTTTCTATGACAAGGCAGAGTTCGAAGAGGCAAAAAGACGCGCGGGCGGCATAGAAAAATGGATCGAGGAGCAGCTCAAAGGCACGTCCGTGACGGTGGTGCTTTTTGGCGCGGAGACGTATGACCGCGAATGGGTCCGGCACGAGATCAAGAGAAGCTACGAGCTTGGGAAAGGCCTATTGGCCATCGACATCCATAGCGTAAAAGATCCGCAACTCGGGACTGATCGACAGGGGACCAACCCTCTCAGCTATTTTACAATAAAGCAGAATGGTCGAGATATTCCGCTGTCAAACCTATACGGGACGTATGATTGGGTTCGGGATAACGGCTATGCCAACATGCCGGCTTGGATCGAAACTGCAGCAAAAGCGGCCGGTCGCTGACATCAATGAGTATTTATGAACTCGCCATACTTGGCGCCGCAACGCCAGAGGAGCGCGCGACACTGACAGCGACGCTCACCGATATCGTTTCCGACTTTGGATTGACGTTGGGGGACGATATAGTTGTGCATAATGCGGAAACGCTGGGTGGGCGGCACAAGCCAGCAGCATTCGCAGGTGCATATTTTGGAGGAAATGCCCAACAAGATCTCGAAGCGGCCCAGGACCTGATCCGAGCGAGCGCGCCCATCATTCCCACGATTGCCGCTGGCGCAGACTTCAATGCTCAGATCCCCCAGTGTCTCCAGCCCATCAATGGGCTAACGCGGCGCGCTGACGATCCAAATATGACTGAACTCGCGTCGACAATGCTGGAATGTGTGGGTTTACTTCGTCGACAGCGACGGGTTTTTGTGAGCTATCGGCGGGTGGAATCCCGAGCAGCTGCGTTGCAACTTCACGATCTCCTTGCGTCCCGCGGATTCGACGTATTCTTGGACACGCACGACATTAGGCCCGGCGATCCGTTCCAAGATGTGCTTTGGCATAGGCTCGTTGATTCTGATGTTATGGTTATGCTCGACACGCCTACCTATTTCGATAGCCGCTGGACGCGACAGGAAATAGGAAGAGCACGCGCGAAAGAGATCCAGGTCCTTCGTGTAATTTGGCCTGAGCATACGCCAAACAAGCTGACCGATCTTGCAGAGACTATATATCTTGACCCAAAGGAACTCGAAGGGCCGGATGGCCCAATAGTAGCCCAAACGGCAGATACAATCGTCCTGGAGGTCGAGCGGCTAAGAAGCCGCAGCATCGCATCTCGATATATGTCGATTACCGGCAAGCTTCGCGCTGACGTCGAAAAAATTGGTGCGTCAGTGGAAGGCGTCGGTGCACATCGGGCCGTCGCCGTGCGGTTGCTGGACGGCGAAAAGATCTGGGCATATCCGATCGTCGGAATCCCCACGGCTGAAATTTTGAACGACGTGGCCGATAAGGCGCGACGAGCGGAACAGCAGGAGATACCGGTACTGGTCTACGATCATATCGGCATCCGTGATGCATGGAATGCTCATCTCCGATGGCTTGGGGATCATATTCGCGCGGTCCGTACGATTAAAGTTTCCGAAGCCGGATGGGCTCTTGCGGCATGGGAGAATTGACCATGACTGAGGCCATTTTTCTTTCGGCGGGCGTGCCAGATCCAAAGCGAGGCCCACAATATGCAGCGACTGCTGACACCGTCGCGATTACAGCCGCAGTCTCCGCTTTGGTGCACGTTACACTAGGGCGCAGGCTGCTTGTCTGGGGTGGTCAACCCGCAATCACACCGATGATCTGGGTGGTCTCGCAAGACATCGGAATAAATTACGGACACTGGGTCCGGCTCTACCAGTCTCGCCATTTCAAGGATGAGTATCCCGAGGATAATGAGCGGTTCAACAACGTGGTTTATACGGAAGAGATCGAAAGGGATCGGGAGAAGAGCTTGCTGAACATGCGTGAACGCATGTTTTCCGAACACAAGTTCAAAGCAGCAGTTTTTATTGGAGGCATGGGAGGAATTATACAAGAATATGAGATGTTTCGACGCCTGCAACCCGAGGCTGCAGTGATACCGGTAATCTCCACGGGCGGCGCGACGCTTGACGTAGGAGCGCAAGTTGAGTCTTTAGCGCCCGACCTAACGGAAGACCGGGACTATGTTGCGTTATTTCACCGCCACCTTGACGTTTCCGTCCGAGAGGAGCGCTTCGAAAGCCCGGCCCTCCAACCAGCTGTCGTTGAGGAGCGATTTTGGCAGCCCCCTGCCACTGCTTAAACGGGGTGGGAACTCATCAGTCGCCAGCAAGCCATTCGCTAAGCTCCGTAGCTGTGTTCCTTTTCTCGTCAAGGACCATCCAGACGCGCTTTTGATGACCCTGTAGATCCCCCCAGACGATGCGGCGGTATAATCCCAGATACTCCCACGACGCCCATGCCTGCTCATGCGCGCTGTCGGATGCCGGGAACAGCGCGATCTTCGTCAACCCTTTATAACCATCGGCCACGCCCAACTCCCAGGGCACCCAACGGCTGTCCTTGCTATTCTTGCTTGCAAGAAGGACAAAGCGCTTGGTCTGGCGAATACGGCTCTTTAGCAGCCCCGCCGTTTCCTCCGTCGTGTATGGGGGCATTTCCGGGTCGATTTCATCGACATAGACCCTAGCTCCGTGCCCTTCCAACACACGAATAGCGCCAACGACCAGATCATCATCTTTGCTCGAGTGTGAAAGAAATGTGGTGCCTGAGAGGCTACGGGAAGCAGCAGACTTTCTGAGGCTTGCCTGTTCGCTAACATTTAACTTATCAGCGAAATTCCGAAGCTCGGATTTTGTAATGTATTCGATCATAATCGAAACTCTATTATCGGATATAGACCGAACTCACGGAGCTACCTCAGTTATTTGAGCGGATCGCTATCGCGTCCTCAATCCAACTCTCGATTCCGTTCTTGATCGAATCATAGACTGCCTTGCTATCTGAGCCGGAAGGGGTGACCAGCTTCGCTATAGATGATAGCTTTTTCCCGGTATTTCCATAGCCCACTTCGTCAAACGGATTGCTACCAGCCGTGCACGAATTCCCGTCGTGGCCGAGAAGTTTGTTTATCCGAATACCGACCACTCCTTTGCCGGCATCCCAGCCTTTAACGATCTCGCGGATTACCCAAGGCCGGTTCGCTGTTTCAGAGCCGACAAGCACCACCACACAGCTCTTGCCGTACATGTTGTCATCGATCCATTTTTCGATCGAGGCCTTGCCCTTCCGCTTGACCTCTTCCCACGCATTCGCGGTGCAAAGAGACTGCCCTTCAAGAGCACCGATGTTGCGCACTTGCTGGGTGCGCCAAAAATCGTTCGCGAAGTGGAAACTGAAGAAAACGCGCCGCGCCATAAGGCCCCCTTTTGTTCTCCGGCCTTCTACAAGCCCAGCCTTCGTTTCGCCAGAGAAATCGATTCTGAAGCGATCTGCTCGAGGATGGAGTACGGTAGTTGAGGCCCAGCGGGTTCATCCGGCAATCAGGCGTCGCTGCGCGACGCGAGTGACGGGCCGACCACCGCCAGCTCTTTGGGTTAGCGCGGCGGTCGGCCCGTCACTCATCGCGAGCAAAAGAGACAGTCGCCGAAGCCGGACCTAACGAGCAGGACTTCAGCCCGAAGGCCAGCGATGGGAGGGTCTCATTGGCCAGGCAATTGCCATAGAGATCGCCATAGGCGGTGCCAGGAAGAGTTTGCTTCCGGCAACGAACGATGGCCGGCCAGGACCAGCGCGCGAGCACGGCGTCCATCCGATCGAGATGATCGAGCGTCGGGGGCTTTTCCGCGGAGGTGTCGGCGAAGGTGATGATGTGCGGGCGCAGCCCGGCGAGCTTCAACGCGATGAGCATGGCGGTTGAGTCGACGCCGGCGCCATAACAGACGGCAAGCAGGCGGTCGGCGAGCGCAGCGCGCAGCCGACGGCGTTGGTCGAGCATAAGTGGCATGTGCGGCTCCGGAAGGGAGAGCGGTGGGAGGGCGAGCCGGCTCCTCGCTCTCTCGACGGGCGGGCTCAACGCCTCCCCGCCGATCCTCTCGCTCTGGCGTTCGCGGAGCCCGGCTCGCCGCGCAGCCTTTCGGCGGCGAGGTGGGAACGCTAGACTTCGCCAGGAAAAGAAACGGGGGCGGCTCGCCGCATGCGAGCTGGTCCCGCAGGCTGGAGATCGGGAGGCGATATGAAAGGCAGCGCAATCGGCATCACGGGGGCGGTGTGCCTGGTGATCGGATTCGGCGCGGGCTTCGCGCTCCGGCCGGTGCTGTCACCCGTCGCGGCATCGCCGGCAGCGGCGGCCGGCGTGGCGCAGCCGACCGAGGAAGAGGCGACCGCCGCCGTGCGGCGTCATCGCCTCTTCACGGGTACCTCGCTGGCGAACGCGACGCTGAAGCTGGGGGACTGTTCTCCGGGCGGTGTCGGCCCCGGGGTGACCTGCATGACGCAGCTCGTGATGGACCCGACCCGTCCCAACGCGACGCCGCAGAATCGGCCGATCGGCTTCGCCCGCGTGAACGGTCAGTGGGAGGTGGCGGTCTGGTAGGGCCGGCTATCCGAACCGGCGCCCGCTGCCGGTGAAGGTGTAGCCATTGGCGAGGATCGCTTCATCGATCACCTCATCCGAGGTCAGATAGTTATATTCGCGTTCGAGCTGGCGATAGAGCCAGCGCGCGAGATCGCGCAGCGGCTCGATCACGAGGTCCTCGGCGTCCGCCGTCATGTCCTGCCAGGTCGGGCTGTCGCGCTCGACCGCGATCGCCATGCAATATTCGTGATAGTAGCGGTCTCGGTGCGTGATGCTCACGCGGAGCTGATAGAAGTTGCGGCGCTGAACCGCCTGAAGCGCATCGGCGATGCGGTGAAGGTCCGCGTCGTCGGGCGCGTGGTCGCGGATGCGGCGCGCGGCGCCTCTGGCGTGATGGTAGCGGCCCTCGAAGCAGGCGCCGTCGCCCTGGTTCCAGAAGCCGGAGAAGTAGATGCACGGCTGCTGCCGCGTGCCGCCGCCGTAGAGGCGCACCGGCACCGTGCGCAGCTCGACGCCGAGGATGGCGCAGATGCGCTCGAAATCGTCGAACACGAACTCGAACCAGTCGTGGTCGATGCCGGCCTCGCGATACCAGGCGCGGGCCCTTTCCTTCGCCGCGTCCGAAAGCTCGTCGAGGCGATAGACGGTGGTTTCGACGATTTCAGGCATCGGGATCGCCTCCGTCGAGCACTTCGGCGAGCCAGCCATTGGTATAGGTCCATGCGAACGTGGCGCCGGTCGCGAGATCGAGGACGTGCGCGCCACCGCCGAAGGCGTTGACGCGCGGGCGCGAGCAGGTGTTGGCGTATTGAAAGCCCCATAGCCCCGTGAGGCCGAAGGCGGCGGCGCAGCGCCTGACGAACTGGATCAGCCGCTCGGGGTCCCCCGTCATGTCGTCGCGCATCCAGAGCTGGGTGCCCCCATGCTCCGGTTCGATGGAAAGGAGGAAGCCGTCGGAGGGCGGCTCCTCCGATGCTCCCTCCTCGGAGAGCGCGTTGTAGAGGTCAAGCGCACGGGCGGCGTTGTCGGGCGTGCCGACGTCGAGCAGGCACGAGAAATGAGTGAAGTAATCGGCCATGTCAGGCTCCTTGAAACGCAAGTGCCCGGCGCGATGGCCGGGCTTCGGAGTTGCGGGTCGATGGGTGAGGATCAGGCGGCGGGCGGCCTGTGGATCCGGTCGTCGTCGAACTCGATGTCCTCGATCACGGTTTCTCGGCCGTCGCCCGTGCAGCGGTCGATGAAGGCGATGACGCCTTCCCGGCGCTCGTCGGTATCGATGTGGTCTGGAGAGGCCGTCGACTCCACGACGACGGCGGCCGCCGTCTTGGCCTTCTCGATCGCTTCCGCGTCGCTCGCGGCCTGGACGGTCAGCGTGTCATAGGCGCGAAGCCAGAAGCCGATCTTGACGATGTAGTCGCTCATGACGGGCCTCCCGCGTCGGGATCGCGCGCACCAGCGACGATCGCATTGGCCTTGCGGACGGCGGACTGCGCCGCCGGCAGCCAGCGCCCGAAGTCATGGGCGGAGAGGCCCGTAGGCTGAGCGACCGAGGAAAGCTGCGCGAGCAGCTCGGCGAAGTGGTCGGCCTTGCGCTGGACGGTTTCATCGAACTGGCTCGGAATAGGCAGCAACGGCACGCTGTAGGGATCGACCGCGCCGGGCCAGGCGCCGGTGACATGGGTCTCGCCGGCGCATTCAAAGTCTTCCCTGGAACCCTCCCAGTCGTCGTCCTCGATGGCAAGGCGGCAGGCTTCGGCGAGGCTGTTCGCGGCGTAGCGACGCTGCCGATAGACGGGAATCCGGTAGCTGGTTTCGATGGTGAAGCTGGGCATGCTGATCTCCTGAAACGAAAGGAGCCCGGCACGGGGCCGGGCTCGTGGGTCGCATGGCGGTGGCGACGGCTAGTAGCCGAACCGCCAGGACGGCCAAGCTTGACCGTCATCGGCGGCGCGAACGGCCTCGGCGAGATAGACGGCGTCGCCGTCGACCGCGATCGGATCGCGGACAGGCGTTTCGTCGATGACAGTCACCCGGCAGACGAGGCCGTCTTCGACTTCGACGTGGACGGGTACGAGATACTGGAAGACGACGCGGCGGGGCGTCGTGGAATCGGGCTGATCCATGGTTCGGTCCTTCGGCCAGGGAGATGCGGAGCGGCCGAAGCCGCCCCGCTGGTCCGTCACTCGGCGGCGGCGAGGTGGCGTTCCTCGTCGTCCGCGTCGGTCGAGACCTCGTCCTCGTCGTCGCCGTTGAGGAATGCCGGCAACGCGGCGCCCTCGTCGTGCCCAGCCTCGCTATCGGCGGCGAGTTCGGCGTCGAGCAGGCGGAGCGGCTCGGGCAGCCAGCCGGCATCCGCCAGCAACCGCTCGGCCTCCTTGGCCATGTCGCCCTTCTTGAGGTGATCGATGAGCTGCGCGGCCTGCTCGCCGGCGCCCTCGCGCACCGCCTGCAGGATGCGGGGCTTGGTGACGCGCCCGAGATAGTTGTCGACCGTAGGGCGCCAGCCGACGTCCACCATGTCGAGCCCGGTCGCGCGCGCCAGACGGTCGGCCTGCGCGAGCCGCATGTCGAGCGTGTGCTGCGAGACGCCGCTGGAGCTGTGCGGGTTCGGCCGCTCGTAGAGCGCATTCACGCCAAAGCTGACGCAATGCGCCAGGAGCGCCATGCGGCTGGCGTCGTCGAGGCTGGCGAGCCAGTCCCAGAGGGCTTCGTCGTCCTTCGGAACGTCGGCGGCCCAGGCATCGTGACGGTCTTGCACCGCGCGCGCGGAGGGGCTGTCCTTCAGGTCGGTATCCTGAACGGGGAAGTAGATATCCCTCACCGACGCCTCCAGGGCGCCGTTATACATGCGCGTCATGAACCTGTCGGAGACGAGCTTGTGGAGCAGCGCCGTCATGGCGATGTGCGGATTGTCCGCCACCGCGTTGCGCAACGCGAGCGTCCGAGACGCCGTCAGCTCGACGATCAGGCGCTCGTGGAGCGGCTTGATCGCGTCCTCCTCGTCGTCGTCGGGCTCGGCCGACTGTCCGCCGATGGTGATGACGGCGCGCTGCACGGCCGGCGACGCCGGGTCGTTGGCCGCGCCGGACGCGGCCGGGGCATCGTCGCCTTCGGGCTCCGCCGGAGCCTCGTCCTCGGGACGGACATAGCCGCAGTCCACCGCGAGCGATCCGTCGGCGTCGATGCTGATGAAGACGCCCGCGCGGGCGATCTCGGCGGGATCGTAGATCACCGGACGCTGCTCGAAGGCGTCGAGCGCCTGTTCGATCTCGCCGAGCCGCTGATCGATCTCGTCCGGCAGTTCGTCGGCTTCCGCATATTCGGATTCGAGCCGATCATATTCGTCGCGCAGAGCCTCGCGCGACGCGCGCTCCTCGTCGGTCAGATCGATCGTCTCGCCGGCCAGCTCGCGCAGCCCGTGGTCGTGGCCATAGGGGAAGCTGACGGCCACCTCGATCCACTTCCAGCCCTCGGCCGCGATCGTCTCGGCCTCGGCCTTGAGCTTTTCGGCCACCAGGCGATCGAGAAGCGCCGCGTCCTGCAGCCAGCCGCCGTCATCGGCCTGGAACAGGTCGCGGACGATGCATCCGCCTGCGGCCTCATAGGCGGCGACGCCGACGAACAGGGCGCGCTTGTCCGAGGCCCGCACGGTGGTCTCGTTCAGCATGCGCCGGATCTGATAGGGCTCCTTCGACCAGCTCTTGCTGATCGCCTCCCAGACCTGTTCCTGGCGGGCGTGATTGTCGGTGACGGTGAACGCCATGAGCTGCTCCAGCGTCATGCCGTCGTCGGCATAGACGTCGAGCAGAGTCGGCGAGACCGCGGCCAGGCGCAGGCGCTGCTTGACGACCTGCACGGTCACGCGATGGGCGGCCGCGATGTCCTCCTCGGGCGTGCCCTTGAGGCGCATGTCCTGAAAGGCGCGGAATTCGTCTAGCGGATGCAGCGGCTCGCGATCGGTGTTCTCGATGAGGGACACTTCCTCATCGAGGATGGGATCGCCGGCGGGGCGGACGACGCACGGCACGAGGGCCGTCTTGGCGAGCCGCTTCTGCTTCACCAGCAGCTCGAGAGCCCGAAACCGGCGACCGCCGGCCGGCACCTCGAACAAGCCGGTCTCCTTGCCCTCCTGATCCACCACGGGGCGGACGCTGAGGCTCTGGATGAGGCCGCGACGGGCGATCGAGACCGCCAGGTCGTCGATCGAAACGCCGGCCTTCACGCGCCGGACGTTCCTCTGGCTCAGCACCAGCTTGTTGAAGGGAATGTCGCGCGCCGGCGACAGGATGATCTTCTGAACAGTAGTAGCCATCGGGATTTACTCCGCGACGGGCGGTCGAGAGACTCTCTCTCAACCTCCAACCCGTCACGAAATCCCGGCCCTCCTCTGCCTCTCTTCTGCCGGCGCGGCGACCGTGATCCGGCAGAAGATATCGCCGCCGGACGTCCTGTGGCATAGGGCAAGGGCGACTATAATAGTCGCCGTGGGCGCCGGCATTGGGCGGGCGCCTTTCAGCACGAGGGTGGTGGGACGTATCGAGCAGGATGGTCGTCGCGTCACCACAGGCCGGCCGGGCCGTAGCGCAGGCGGGTCGCGGGAGATGTCATGAAGACGGCCATTGCCGAGGAGCGGCGCTCAGCGCCCTGGGGTTGGATCAGGAACTTCGCGGGATGGCGGCCACGACGGCATCGCGTATCGAGCGCCGATCGCGCGCTCATTTGCGCCCAGGGCAAGGCGTTGACGCTGCTGCTCACCGCGCTCCAGGCGCGCGGCCATCTTCAGGTCGGCGAGTTCGCCGATATGCTCGGCGTGTTCAGCGTCGTCGTCGGAAAGGACGACGATCTCGAAGGCGATATCCTGGCGGTCTGGGCGGCAATCAGGAAGGAGAGCCTGTAGGGACTGGCGCGCAGGCGCTAAGCCGGAAAGACGTCATTGCGTCTCTCCGGCCTCCCGGGTCCTGCCGCTATTCAAACCCGTCCGCAGAGCGGATTGACGCGTCGGACGATGACGGGACGCGTGTCGGCCGCCTGCGCGAGCCGCCGGATCAAAGAAAGATCCGCTTCGGAGCAATCCCCGCGCACCTCGATGTCGACCCAGTGGCCGGCCCGACCGACATGGGAGTCGCGCAGGCGATGATTGGACGAGGTGTAGAAGCTCTCGTTCGGATCGATCAGGCGTACCCGCGACGTCAGGAAGAGGATGCCGGAGCCGAGATTGCCGCAGAAGAGCAGCTCGTCGGCCGGGGTCGTCTTCGGCCCGCCGCCGACCGACTTTCGTCCGATCTGGCGAAAAGCCTCCTCGAAAGTGGCGGGATTGGCGGTGATCCGCGCCTGGGTCTGTTGATGAAAGAGCCATGGCGGGCGATCGGGATCGAGACGGCCGATGGCGATCTGATGGAGAAAGTCCGCGAAACTCGCGGGGTCGGCGGGGTACGGGCAGGTACGCCACAGGGCGCGAACCTTGCGCCGGAGCGGAGCGGGCAGCGCGAAGAGCCTGGCCCGGGCCTCGCGCCAGCGAGCCGCGCGTTGACGGCGCTGTTCATGCTCGCGGTCGATCCACCAGACATGACGGCGGGCCATCTCCTCGTCGACATCGCGCTGGCCGGCGGCGATCGCGTCGGCGAAGAGCGGCAGGGCGTCGCGCTCGCGGCGCTGCTTGCGGAGGAGCGCCGCGCGTTTGCGCGGCGTCTCCCGATAGGCGGTTGGGCGCGGCCAGCGACGGAAGCGCATCATACGTCCTCCCGGCTGGCGTGATGAACCGCATGAAGCACGCGCTCGGCGGCTCGAATGCTCCCGGTCCTGCGCGCCGCCTCGGCCCAGGCCGAGATCGGGAACAGGCCCTCGAACAGGATGTCGCGCTCGATGCCGAGGCCGAACGGCAGGCGCACCGCCGCGAGTTCCGACAGGCTGAACGACCCGAGCTCAGGCTCGCCAAGATCGGCGAGACCGAACAGGGTGTCGCCGTCGGCGTCGAGTTCGGTGGCGAGCCAGACGCCTTCGCCCAGCGGGTTGAAGAACTTGACCACGGGCATAGGGTCGGCGTCCGCCTGCCGGCCGTTCGCCAGCAGGCGCTGGCGCAGCTCGGAAGTGAGGAGGATCATGCCGCCCTCCTGTCGGTCGAAGGTGCGGCCTGGTCGTCCGCGGGCAGGAAGGCGAGCAGCCAGTCGGCCGCCTTGCTCGCCTGGCTGGCGGCGCGGACAATGGCGCGATTGTCCTCGCGCAGCACCTCCAGCCAGGAGCCGATATAGTCGGCATGCCTGACGGTCGGCACGATGCCGATCGAGGCGCAGCAGAAGGCGGCGTTCATTTCAGCCACATATCCTGACAGTCCAGCCCTAATGTGACTTCTACCGCAAATTTTCGGGGCGCTTATCATGCGGCGATCTCCTCAGGCTGGGGCTGCTGGGCGTGCATCCAATCGGCGGCCGCCTGCGCCTTGCTGGCGGCGGTGAAGATGGCGCGAGGGTCGTCTTTGAGTGCGCGCAACCACGATGCTACGTAGGCGGCATGATCGGCCCGCGGATGGTGAGCGATCCTGAGGTCGGCGAGTACGAACGATGCGGTCAGTTCAGCGCAAATTTCCTCGATCGCCAAGCTGTCGCGCTTGAAACGTTCGGCAAAGTTGCGGTCGAGCCGGTGCTTTGCCCCTGTGGCGTGGGCCGCCTCATGCAAAAGCGTGCCCATCTGTGCTGATGCATCCCGAAACGAGGCAAAGGTCGGCATGAAGATGTGATCGAGGTCGATCCGGTAGTGCGCATCGTAGGCGCCCTCGGTGATCGGGATCTTGAGGGCCGCGACGAAAGCTTCGGCGTGCCCGAACCGCTCGCCCTCGGGTAGAACTGCGACAGGTGGGGGTTCATAGCCCTCGACCTGGGCGAGGTTGAACACGGTGAAGGCCCGCGCGAACATGCGGCCGGGTCCGGCTTCGCCATCGTCATGATCATCATCGGCGCGCGATGCGGCCTGTTTCCAGAACACAACCGTCGTTCCGCGTTCACCTTTGCGGACCTGTGCGCCAAGCGATGCCCACTGGCGATAGGTCCCCCAAAGACCGCTGGAATAGGCAGCCGCTTCGGCTGCGATCCAGAGCGCGAGCACGTTGACGCCGCGATAGCGGCGGCGAGAGGTGACGTTCTGCGGCCTGGTGGTGGCAGCGCCATCATGGTGCCAGGGCATGCGCCAATCGCCGGCCCCGGCTTCGATGGCAGATACAATCTCGGTGGTGATGCGCGAATAAACGTCGGCTCGCGGCGTCGCAGGGTAGGATCGGGACATGGCAGGTCTCCACGACGGGCGGAGGGAAACTGTCTTCCGCTCCTTCAATCCGTCACCCGCAAACCCGCCTCCTCTTCCTCTCCCGCCATACCGTTATGCGGTGTGGCGGTACCCGGTGCGATCTGTTCAAGAACACGCTGGATTCTGGCCACCTCGGCCTGAAGCGTCACCCGCTGCGGCTCTGGAAGCCGCTTCTCGCGCAACAACAACCGTGCCTCATCAGCACCGCGCTGCCATGCCGGGCGATGCCGTTCGGCGATGCAGGCATTGGGGCAGCGGACCGGTTCGCACATGGAGATCATTGGCCCGCTTGCGCCTGGCTCCGAACTCCGGTTCAGGCACAGGGCGGTTGCCGGATCAAAGAAGCAATCGGCCAGCGGGCCGACATGCAATGTCCGCGCGAGACTGCCCAGCATGGTGCGCAGACGTGGACGGTCGGCAATCATGGCAGGTAGCGGCGCCAACTCGTGGGCGGCAGTATCAAGCACAACTCCGACCCTGTTCGCGGCAGGTCCGCCAAGGCGTGCGCCACTTTGCCGCTCGTCGAAGTAGACAAGGATATCGTCAATCTGGCCAAGCGCACGCTGGGCTTCGATCTCTCCCCGAAATCCGGACCGGCTGCTGCCAGCATAGCCTTCGAAAGCCGCAACGCTCGCATGCTTGTACTGGATCATGCCGGCAATTGTTCCGAAGGGCCGGTTGGCGATGTGCCAGGCGATTGTGCGGCGAAACTGACGCGTTGTCAGACGCCATGGTCGGCCGTCGGGTCCGGCAGGAATGACGGGTGCCTGCGCGGATCCGAAGTGGTCATTGAGGTGATCGCGGAACCGGTTGAGTTGCCGGACTATCTCTGCAGAGACGTGCGTCTTGGTATTGGCCCGAAGCGTGAGGACTGGCCACAGGGTCGTTGTTCCGCGCGCTTGTCCCGCCCGCGCGGAAAGGCGTTCGAGGACATCGATGGCTTCAGCGACCGGCGCGATGGTAACCCACTCGGTCTCCTCGCCGCCGCCGCGCTTGCCCTTGTAAGCAGTGGACTTGATACGATGCCGCAAGATCGTACCGTCTTCGGCTTTGGTAATAGACAGGCATCCCCGCCTCATGGCTTGGATCTCGCTGTCCCGCATGCCTGAGAGAAAGGCACATACGATATAGGCTGCGGACTGCAGCATGACTTCCTCGAGGGGCAAAACCTTGGCATCGAAGCGGGTGCGCCAAGGCATGCCCGTATCGGGATCGGCAGAATTGGGCGTATCCATGCCGCCAATCTCGGTGCCGAGTTCTGCGATGGCAGCGGCGATGAGGTCTGGTGCACCCGTGGCCAGGCCAAGGTGCATGGCAGGTTCGGCCTGCGCGTTGATACCGGCATGGAGGTGGATCAGGTGGTAGTTGATCGGCGGCGTGACGGCGCCGGTTTGCGGATCTGTTCGCGTTGCGCCGTTATGTGCCGTGGTCCAGATCGGAATGCCGCGCCCATGCTGCCGCAAGGATGCAACATAGTCGAGGAGGCGTTGGCGTTGCCGTAACCGACGAACAGCGGGATCCAGACCTTCCTCAGCGGCAATCAGACGGTTGCGCGTTGCTTCAAGGCAATCGAGTTCTGCCCGTGCGGCAAGGATATCGCCTGCGTAGCAGGTCACGTAGCGCAACGACCAGGAGAGCAGCGGCGTCATGATCGCTTCAGGAATGCGCGGCGTCCGGTTCTCCCCTGCAATATGCTTTGCGCCCGCCACGGAAAACGGACTTCGTCCCGGCCACGGTTCGAAGGACAGGCGCGCAGTCGGCAGATGATGCTGCAACTCGTGCAGGTCAAAGACGATCCGCAGCAGCGCTGCCGCTGCAACTGGGCGCAGCCCGGCTAGGCGCAAGGCTCCGGCGTAGCGATCGACCAGAGCCTGATCGACCCGGGCGAGATCGAAACGCCCCAGCTGAGCCTTGACGAAGTCGAAAAAGCGCAAGGTCCGGTTGGCCTCGCCGCGCACCCCGGCCGGCTCAAGCCGCGAACGGTGACCGGGGAGATCGACATTGAGCCGCGCATGGAGAATCTGGCGCAGGGCATCAGCAATGGATGGGTCTTTGATACCGCCGAAATGTACCGTGACATGGCAGCGCCGCGCGTTGTCGCGAAATACGCCGGGAGCCAGATCCCACACTGGATCGCCGTATCGTGAAATATGCGCGCGATCGCAGCCGGGGCGCAAAGGCGCGGACATAAGCACAGGGAGGGCATCGCGCTCATCGTCGCTCTCCGCCAGAAGCTGGACAACGGTCATGCCCGTGCCTCTGGCGGCAGATAGACCGTGGGAGGGTCGTTCGCGACTTGCGCACGGGCCCTTGTCACGACGTCTTCGGCGAAGGCAGGCAGAATCTGCTGAACGATGCGATCATGGGCATGACCAAACTTGGCGGTCCAATCAGCAGCACTCAGGCCGATCCGCTGAGCGTCGACGAAGGAGAGAAAGGTGAGAATGGCAGGCAGCTTGCGCGCGGTAATGACCGCGTTGCGGCAATCGAGGCAGGCCCAGAACGGTGTAGGGCATGGCGTGCCGGCGGATGCGAAGGGACTGGAATAGAAGTTGCCACAGCTTGCAAGCCAGACGTCTTGTTCGCCATTGAGCAGTGCGGTTGAAATGCCCCCATCATCGGGATCAGGGCTTGCCAACTCGCCGCGCAGCCGGTCCTCGTCTTGAGGAGGCAGGATCATTGGACCAGCGAGCACCTCTTCGAGGGCATCTGCCACGGTTTGCTCGTGCAGCGGTCTGAGGGAGGGAATATCGGCGTAGTGCCGTGCCGCGATATCGACGGTATGACCTACGGCGAAGCGGGCCATGTGGCCTTCGGTCTTGAGATACCACAAGGCCTTGTGCGTCTTGCGCAGATACGAAAGACACAGGTGGAGCGGTTTACCCTGATCATCGGTAATACAATGGCGCTGCGTCCAGGCACTGACCTTCAAGCGCAGTTGACGAATACCTGCGGTGATCTCGCCCGGCTGAAAATAGACCCAAAGGTTATCGCTGGAGTTATGGACCCTGGCCTTGGACGATAGGGCGATGATGCGTCGGATCAGACCGCCAGCGGTGGATGAGCCGCGATCACGCACCCGGATTGTCTTGTGCTCGGCACCGTGTGCCCGCAGCTTGGTGTAGGCGATATCGACGGTACCCCCTGCGGCATTGCGCAGACAATCGAGGGTGAGCGACTTGCAGCACTCCAGCTCAAGCCCTGTCTCGATTAAGAGCAGAACAAGAAGCGGGACGATATCGTCGGCAGTAAGATAGTGGGCTGCGTGGAGGCTCAGGTTAAGCCTGTCACTGGTGAGATCGCGCTTTTTGCGCAGCTTGTACAGGCTCTGAAACGTGGGATCACGGTAGCCCAGAACACCGTATGTCTCGATGGCAGCATGGGCTTTGCAATATGCGCCATCGATCTGCGGCACCTCATCGAACTGCGGCCCCGACCGCAAGCGCGCCTCGATCGCAGCGATATCCGCGCGTGCCGCATCGCGCAGCTGGCGGGCTACATACGGACTGTAGGCATCGCGTGGACGGGAACGAACGTGTGCGTGTGAGCTGACGTAGCGCAGTCGTTCCCGCAAGCCGCAATCGACAAGCTCGGGGCTGTCGTCCGCGATGCGACGAAGGACGGAAACGACCTTGGCGACATAGGTTGGTCCATGCACGCAAGACTTGCCCTGCGCGCTGAGCCATGTCTCAAATCCATCAATGTGATGGGCACGAAGGTCAGCAGGGCCGTTGATCCCGTCGCCTGTCCCGGCCAGGTAGGAAAAGAAGCTTGGCAGCTGGTTGGCGTATGTCTTGAGCGACGAACGTACCATGATGGGGCCGCGCGGAGCAGCCAGCATGAACAGGCTCCGGGCAAATGCGAGCGCCAGGCCGCGTGGCCGCAAGCCCGTGAAATCGACGAGCAGCTCGCCGCCATATAAGGGATGAATCATGAAGCGCAGCGTGCTGATCTGCGACCATGGATCGGCTTGGGGCGCAGCCGTATCTGCCGCGAAGCTGACCTTGCGTCCTTTGCGTGGAGCAGCGGTCATGATCGAAGATAGCCTGGTACGAGTGCCAGCAGTTCTTCGACTGCCGCATCAACGGTATCGGCACGCGTGGCGAGGTGATCGAGATAAATAGAGGTCGTCGCGAGGCTCGAATGGCCAAGCAATCGCTGGACCTGTTGAAGCGGATCGCCGACCAGCTGGCGATAACCTTCCATGGCGCCCACTGGTGCCGCTGCGTCGGCGAGGCGGCGCTGGATCAGCATGGCAAGCATGTGGACTGCAAAGGAATGCCGGAGTTGATGGGGGCTAAGCCGGACCGGGATGCCGGCGTCCGTGCAGCGGCGGCTCGCCCGTGCGAAGATCGCTTCCCACGAGTTGGGCAACACAGGATGGCCCACCTCGGTCAGCCAGAGGACCGCGGCTTCGCGCGGCGTTCCATCGTCAGCGCAAATAACAAGCCTTGCGCGTTCATCCGGTGTGACGACCTCTATGTCCATCGTGCCACCGCCAACGAGATGCAATGCACGCTGCCCGAATGAGGGGCTGTGGATGAAGATCGGGCGGTCGATGGCTTCCCAGCCACGGCGCTGTGCGAACTTGGCGACGGCTGCGGCTCGCTCAACGGCGATGTAGGCGTCAAACACCGGCAACAAGCGGCGCGGCAGCAGCATGCTTCGCCCCCTGTCACCCTTGGTGAGTGCCGCCGGAAGCTCGACCCGCCGCTGACGTTCCGAGCGGGCGTCGCAAACCGGAATCTCAGCTGCGAGCAAGTGGGATGCCTCTTCCAGGCGCAGGCCGGTGGTGACCAGCAGATCGGCGAACAGCGCGTTGCGCGCGCCATTGCGGTCACGCGCTCCAGGACGCTCGGTCCCTTCAACGGTCAGGCCGCGCAAACCAACTTCCCGGAAGGCGCGGTAATCGGTGAGATCGATGAAACGGACGTCGGAACGACGGGCTGCGCGCTCATAGGCGTTATTGCGGCCCGTGACCGCCGCACGGCGCCCATCGTGCGATCGTCGCCAGACCTGACGATGCGTAAAAGGTGTACGCTCGATCAGCCCCTCCCGTTCGGCCCATCGATAAAGCTTGTCGAGCGAGGCAATCGCCCGGTTCCACGTCGATGCAGAAATCCGGAACTCAGCATCGCTGCGCCGCCGGGCACGATGATAGGCACCGACATCATCGGCATCGGCTTGCCAGACAGACTTGCCGCGGGCCGAAGCGAGAAAGCGAACCCAGACCAGAACATCATAACCATGGGCGCGCAACGAGTGTCGCGAACGCGAACCGTTCAGCGGCAAATCGAGGAAGTAGCGCTCAAGGTGGAGATCATAGATCGCACCATCACGCAGAATTACCGGGATGTAGGAGTCCAGGCCATCCGCCGTCCGGCGCTCCTGAATGACGATCGACGCACCTGAATTATCCACAGCTTGTCAGTCCCTCCCCCGGACCCCCTCCCGACTCCAGATCGCACACGTTGCGCGCCTGCGGGACGGTGGTCATCAGGCCGGATTACGCCAGCTTATGGATAGCGCTTCATCCGGCCTGATGCCCCCCTGCGTCGCGCCAAAGCATACCGTTCAATGGTGCGTCAGGCACGGTGCAGACTGTCCAGATAAGGC
>NZ_ATDO01000052.1:0-36107 GCF_000445085.1 Sphingobium sp. HDIP04
TGCTCGTTAGGTCCGGCTTCGGCGACTGTCTCTTTTGCTCGCGATGAGTGACGGGCCGACCGCCGCGCTAACCCAAAGAGCTGGCGGTGGTCGGCCCGTCACTCGCGTCGCGCAGCGACGCCTGATTGCCGGATGAACCCGCTGGGCCTCAACTACCGTACTCCATCCTCGAGCAGATCGCTTCAGAATCGATTTCTCTGGCGAAACGAAGGCTGGGCTTGTAGAAGGCCGGAGAACAAAAGGGGGCCTTATGGCGCGGCGCGTTTTCTTCAGTTTCCACTTCGCGAACGATTTTTGGCGCACCCAGCAAGTGCGCAACATCGGTGCTCTTGAAGGGCAGTCTCTTTGCACCGCGAATGCGTGGGAAGAGGTCAAGCGGAAGGGCAAGGCCTCGATCGAAAAATGGATCGATGACAACATGTACGGCAAGAGCTGTGTGGTGGTGCTTGTCGGCTCTGAAACAGCGAACCGGCCTTGGGTAATCCGCGAGATCGTTAAAGGCTGGGATGCCGGCAAAGGAGTGGTCGGTATTCGGATAAACAAACTTCTCGGCCACGACGGGAATTCGTGCACGGCTGGTAGCAATCCGTTTGACGAAGTGGGCTATGGAAATACCGGGAAAAAGCTATCATCTATAGCGAAGCTGGTCACCCCTTCCGGCTCAGATAGCAAGGCAGTCTATGATTCGATCAAGAACGGAATCGAGAGTTGGATTGAGGACGCGATAGCGATCCGCTCAAATAACTGAGGTAGCTCCGTGAGTTCGGTCTATATCCGATAATAGAGTTTCGATTATGATCGAATACATTACAAAATCCGAGCTTCGGAATTTCGCTGATAAGTTAAATGTTAGCGAACAGGCAAGCCTCAGAAAGTCTGCTGCTTCCCGTAGCCTCTCAGGCACCACATTTCTTTCACACTCGAGCAAAGATGATGATCTGGTCGTTGGCGCTATTCGTGTGTTGGAAGGGCACGGAGCTAGGGTCTATGTCGATGAAATCGACCCGGAAATGCCCCCATACACGACGGAGGAAACGGCGGGGCTGCTAAAGAGCCGTATTCGCCAGACCAAGCGCTTTGTCCTTCTTGCAAGCAAGAATAGCAAGGACAGCCGTTGGGTGCCCTGGGAGTTGGGCGTGGCCGATGGTTATAAAGGGTTGACGAAGATCGCGCTGTTCCCGGCATCCGACAGCGCGCATGAGCAGGCATGGGCGTCGTGGGAGTATCTGGGATTATACCGCCGCATCGTCTGGGGGGATCTACAGGGTCATCAAAAGCGCGTCTGGATGGTCCTTGACGAGAAAAGGAACACAGCTACGGAGCTTAGCGAATGGCTTGCTGGCGACTGATGAGTTCCCACCCCGTTTAAGCAGTGGCAGGGGGCTGCCAAAATCGCTCCTCAACGACAGCTGGTTGGAGGGCCGGGCTTTCGAAGCGCTCCTCTCGGACGGAAACGTCAAGGTGGCGGTGAAATAACGCAACATAGTCCCGGTCTTCCGTTAGGTCGGGCGCTAAAGACTCAACTTGCGCTCCTACGTCAAGCGTCGCGCCGCCCGTGGAGATTACCGGTATCACTGCAGCCTCGGGTTGCAGGCGTCGAAACATCTCATATTCTTGTATAATTCCTCCCATGCCTCCAATAAAAACTGCTGCTTTGAACTTGTGTTCGGAAAACATGCGTTCACGCATGTTCAGCAAGCTCTTCTCCCGATCCCTTTCGATCTCTTCCGTATAAACCACGTTGTTGAACCGCTCATTATCCTCGGGATACTCATCCTTGAAATGGCGAGACTGGTAGAGCCGGACCCAGTGTCCGTAATTTATTCCGATGTCTTGCGAGACCACCCAGATCATCGGTGTGATTGCGGGTTGACCACCCCAGACAAGCAGCCTGCGCCCTAGTGTAACGTGCACCAAAGCGGAGACTGCGGCTGTAATCGCGACGGTGTCAGCAGTCGCTGCATATTGTGGGCCTCGCTTTGGATCTGGCACGCCCGCCGAAAGAAAAATGGCCTCAGTCATGGTCAATTCTCCCATGCCGCAAGAGCCCATCCGGCTTCGGAAACTTTAATCGTACGGACCGCGCGAATATGATCCCCAAGCCATCGGAGATGAGCATTCCATGCATCACGGATGCCGATATGATCGTAGACCAGTACCGGTATCTCCTGCTGTTCCGCTCGTCGCGCCTTATCGGCCACGTCGTTCAAAATTTCAGCCGTGGGGATTCCGACGATCGGATATGCCCAGATCTTTTCGCCGTCCAGCAACCGCACGGCGACGGCCCGATGTGCACCGACGCCTTCCACTGACGCACCAATTTTTTCGACGTCAGCGCGAAGCTTGCCGGTAATCGACATATATCGAGATGCGATGCTGCGGCTTCTTAGCCGCTCGACCTCCAGGACGATTGTATCTGCCGTTTGGGCTACTATTGGGCCATCCGGCCCTTCGAGTTCCTTTGGGTCAAGATATATAGTCTCTGCAAGATCGGTCAGCTTGTTTGGCGTATGCTCAGGCCAAATTACACGAAGGACCTGGATCTCTTTCGCGCGTGCTCTTCCTATTTCCTGTCGCGTCCAGCGGCTATCGAAATAGGTAGGCGTGTCGAGCATAACCATAACATCAGAATCAACGAGCCTATGCCAAAGCACATCTTGGAACGGATCGCCGGGCCTAATGTCGTGCGTGTCCAAGAATACGTCGAATCCGCGGGACGCAAGGAGATCGTGAAGTTGCAACGCAGCTGCTCGGGATTCCACCCGCCGATAGCTCACAAAAACCCGTCGCTGTCGACGAAGTAAACCCACACATTCCAGCATTGTCGACGCGAGTTCAGTCATATTTGGATCGTCAGCGCGCCGCGTTAGCCCATTGATGGGCTGGAGACACTGGGGGATCTGAGCATTGAAGTCTGCGCCAGCGGCAATCGTGGGAATGATGGGCGCGCTCGCTCGGATCAGGTCCTGGGCCGCTTCGAGATCTTGTTGGGCATTTCCTCCAAAATATGCACCTGCGAATGCTGCTGGCTTGTGCCGCCCACCCAGCGTTTCCGCATTATGCACAACTATATCGTCCCCCAACGTCAATCCAAAGTCGGAAACGATATCGGTGAGCGTCGCTGTCAGTGTCGCGCGCTCCTCTGGCGTTGCGGCGCCAAGTATGGCGAGTTCATAAATACTCATTGATGTCAGCGACCGGCCGCTTTTGCTGCAGTTTCGATCCAAGCCGGCATGTTGGCATAGCCGTTATCCCGAACCCAATCATACGTCCCGTATAGGTTTGACAGCGGAATATCTCGACCATTCTGCTTTATTGTAAAATAGCTGAGAGGGTTGGTCCCCTGTCGATCAGTCCCGAGTTGCGGATCTTTTACGCTATGGATGTCGATGGCCAATAGGCCTTTCCCAAGCTCGTAGCTTCTCTTGATCTCGTGCCGGACCCATTCGCGGTCATACGTCTCCGCGCCAAAAAGCACCACCGTCACGGACGTGCCTTTGAGCTGCTCCTCGATCCATTTTTCTATGCCGCCCGCGCGTCTTTTTGCCTCTTCGAACTCTGCCTTGTCATAGAAAGGCTGCGCTTCGCCACCTGGACGAACCACCCAGGAATTGCGGACTTGCACGACCCGTCGAACGTCACGGTCATAGTGAAAGCTAAAGAATACCCGACGCGCCACCGCTTCCCCCCCTTGATCCTCGTTCACTCATATCAAGGCGGGCGCCAGGTGTCAGCAGGCACGGTGAGTGCTTGGGGTAGCTGGTCGCAGCGACACCCTTCGGCATGGCGAGGAAAGCGCCCATTCCATCGAAATGCTTCGGCCAAATCGAGCATGTTGCTCTACTTTCGAAATTGCACCTGTGCGGGCGAGGGAGATGGCCCGTGGTATCAGTGATTCGGGCTGCCTCTGGCGTGCCCAATGTCCCCGCCGGCTTCCCGATTCTGTTCGACGCCGACATGGCGATCATCGAGCC
Source organism: Sphingobium sp. HDIP04 (assembly GCF_000445085.1). Classification (NCBI taxonomy): domain Bacteria; kingdom Pseudomonadati; phylum Pseudomonadota; class Alphaproteobacteria; order Sphingomonadales; family Sphingobiaceae; genus Sphingobium; species Sphingobium sp. HDIP04. The sequence continues at coordinate 3,975 of NZ_ATDO01000052.1, forward strand.
GGCCTTCGTCTGGCTCATGGAGCATGCAGAGCTAAGCGGCCGCGCCCACGCTACGGAAACTGTGCGGACCTACGGCGAGCATCTCCACGATTGGTTCGACTCGCTCGAACAATCGGGGATCGAATGGCGCGAAGCCGACGAACGCGTCATCGCTGCCTATCGCAACCGGATGCTGGAGAACCCCAGCGCACACACCGGGAAGCCCTATGCCCGGACCACGATCAACGCGCGCGTCTCGACCGTCTGCCGGTTCTATGGCTGGGCGCTCGATAAGGGCCTGATCGACCACTGCCCGTTCCGGTTGACCGAAAAGATGACGCTGATGCTCGACGGCGCTTATCGCCCAGGCTTGCAGCGGCGCCAGGTCAACGAGCTGATCGTCTCACGCCCGGAAAAACTGCCGCGACCTCTGCGCGCCGACGAACTGGCACGGCTGTTCGCGCATCTGAGGCCTACCGCCCGACTTGCCGCGCAATGGGCGCTTGGGGCGGGACTGCGCCGCAAGGAGCTTTGCGCGCTCGCCATCGACCAAATCCCGGATAGCTGGCCACTCGACCTCGACAGCGATCCACTTGTCGGCGTGCCGATCCATATCACCAAGGGAGACCGGCCAAGGACAGTCTATCCGCCGATTCGGCTGCTCGATCATACGGACTGGTATGTGGGAGAGGATCGCGCCCGGATCGTCCGCCGTGTCCGCCGTTCCGACCGGGGCTATCGCGCGCCGCCCAATCTCCTGCTGAACGAGCATGGCCGGGCTATGACGCGAAAACTCCTGACGGCGCAGCTCGCGGAAGCTTTCGCGGCTGCGAGACTTCTGGGTACATTGCACTGCCTGCGGCACACCTTCGCGATGGCGATGCTGGCCCGCCTTCAGATCCAGGCCCGCACCAATCCCGATCTCAACCCGCTCAAGGTCGTGCAGGTGCTGCTGGGCCATGCTTCGATCACGACCACCGCGATTTATCTGCGCTGCGTCGAACTGCACGAGCGCGATCTGAGCGAAAGCCTCGCCTATCTTTATGGCGAGCTGATCCCCGCCGATGGCTAGGGGCCGCCTCGATCGGACGCTGAGACTCGATCCGGCACCGGCGAACCATCCGGCGCAGGTCGCCGAAATCCAGTTCCGCGACGAATGGGGCAAGATCGTCCAAAGCTTCAGCCCGGCGCTGTTCGGAATGCCGGACGATATCAGCGCCGCCATCGCCCGGGCTTTCCGCGATCATGATGTAGCATCCAGCGCCGCGACCCGCACCGCGCACTGGTTCGCGCTGCGCGTGTTCGGGAGGTTCCTGCGCGAAGACGCGCGTGTCAGGCGCGCGGCAGACCTCGACACGGCAACGATCCGCCGGTTCATCACCTGGCTGGCGATGCCCACCAACGGGCGCAGGCGCGGCGTCCGCTCACAATCCGGTCAGCTCGGTATGATCCGGCCGGTCCTCAAGCGCGCGATCGCGGACAATCCAGGCTTGTTCGCACCGGGCTTCGCCGTTCCCAACAATGCGATCCCGCTGGCCGGCGTCCAGCGGCTACCGCAAGACCGGCTGACACCTGCCGCAATGCGCGCCCTGCTGGCAGTCTGCTATGCCGAGATCGACACTGCGTGGGACAAGTTCCAGCACGGGCAAGCCATCGTTGGTCTTCCGAATGTGCCGCTCCATGGTGGGCGGACCGTCGAACGGGATCGCTGGATCTGGAAGCTCCATCGCCGCGGCCACGGCATCATGCCGACCGACCGAGGCTTGGACCTTAATAAGCCCGATCGGCAGAGGATCGCCGAGGTAGGCGGGTTCCGCGAGCTCGAGGGTTATCTCCACCTCACGACCGACACGCTGGTTGCGTTCTATATCGTGCTGCTGATCCAGACGGCGGCCAACGCCGGTCCGCTGCGCCAGATCAAGCGGGACTGCCTCGTGCCGCATCCGCTCGAGCGGCATCGCGTCATGGTCGAGTGGGTGAAACCCCGCGCCGGCGGTAAGGTGAAACGCATGCAACGGCGCTCGTTCGACAATCGCCGACCCTATGCGGCGCCGCGCCTGATCGAAAAACTGCTTGCGATGACGGCACCCCTATTGCCGCATGTGGAGCCGTCCAAACGCGACCGACTGTTCCTCCACCGCTTCCTCATGACGACAGGACGCCTCGAGCGTGAGCATCGCGCCGGTCATATCGTGCAGGCCACGTTGCGATCGGCAATGTTGCGCTTCTACGAGCGGCACAATGGCGCGATCGCTTCCTGGAACGAAGCGCATCCCGGCAAGTCCCGTTCCCTGCTTCCCGACTTCTCGCCCAAGCTGTTCCGCAGCAGCATGGCAAGCGCCCATTACACAGCGTCGCAGGGCGATATCATGGCGGCCAAAGCGGTCCTCAATCATGCGAATGTCGCCACCACCGACATCTATGTCGATGGCGAGGCCGTCCGCCGCCTCGAACGCGATACGATCGCTCGGCTCCAGTCGCTGATGATCACATGGGTCACCGGCGAGACGCCCGCCCATGACTCGCAACATCAAGGGCCAGATACCAGCGCGCGGGTGACGGCGCTGTTCGGCCACGACTGCCTTCGACCGGTCGACGGCGGGCAGGCACAGCCTGGCCGCGTGTGCCCGAAACTGGGAGGCTGCCTTGCCTGTCCAGGCCTGATCGTCCCGATCGACCCGGATCATCTGGCGCGCATTGTCCAGGCCACCATGCATCTTGAAGCGGCGCGGGAACGCATCGACCCGATCCGGTTCAGCCTCTTCTATGCCCCCAGCCTTCGGGTGCTGACACAAGACCTGCTGCCGGCGTTCCCGCCCGAAATGATGCCGGACGCGGAACGGCACATACCCGCCTTGCCGCCGCTGCCGGACCTGGAATAGCCTCATGGCCTCCGTCCCGACATCCACGCCTACCCAACTTCCGGCGCCATTGCTCGGAAACGAAGGCATCCCCGCCGCCACGACGTTCAACTGGGGCTTCGAAATGCCGGACGGGAGCCGGTTCCGGGACGATCGGTGGACGCCGCTCCGGCACGCCGCCGAACTGTTCCTGCTCTCGCTGCGGGCCGATCCGCCCGAAGGGCGGAGGCCACTTCGCAAGGAAGCGATCGATGGTCACTTCAGCCACATCCGCTTCCTCGTTCGATGGATGGCAGCCGAGAACGTCCGATGCTTCAAGGATCTCGATCAAGACGCCGTCGACCGGTTCGTGGCCATGTTGCGCGCTCGTCCCGGCAGGAACGCTTCACGGCTCTCCCTCAGCACCGCCGAAGGCTATCTCGGCACGATCCGCACGTTCCACATGCAGCGCGACAAGCTGGACGACGCGCCGCTGATGGCGCCGCCTCGCGCCGGTTCGGTTGGGAAGCGGCACTGGAAACCTTATGGCGGCCATCCCTATACGCCCGACGAGATCGCCGTGCCTCTCATCAGCGGCGCTATGGAACTGCTCGGTGACCCAGCGGACCAGATACTCGCGCTGCGCGACCGTCTCGAAGATCTGTATGAGCAGTTCCGACCACAGCATCAGGGGCGAAGGCTCCACTGGCATATCAGACGCGCCATGTTGGCTGAGCCATGCCCCTACGCGGATCTGTATCCGAATCCGGAATGGCCGCTGCGCCGCCTGACGTTCATGCTGGATCGGCTTGGCGACGCCTGCTTCGTCGTCATCGCCTATCTCGTTGGCGCGAGAGCCTCCGAAATACTCAGGCTTGAGGAGGGTTGCCTCGAACGGCGCGCGGCCGATGGAGACGGTGAGGAACACGTCTATCTGGTCGGCACGATCACGAAGACGTCGCTGACGGAACATGGGGACATCCATCGATGGCTTGCGCCCGAGCCGGTCCGGCGGGCGATCCACATCCTCGAACGTCTCTCCGCACCGCTTCGCGAACTTAGCGGGAAGAGGAACCTCTGGCTCCACCAGCTCGGCCGGGGACGCTCGCCGCTTCCGACGATGATGCCCGTCGCCCTACTGCGATCACCCATGGTCAATATCCGCTTGAACGAACGACTTGCGCCGTTCCTTGCCTTGCCGGAACACCAAGGCGGCACCTGGCACCTGACCACCTATCAGGGTCGCAAGACGTTCTCGCGGTTCATCGGGCGGCGCGACCGCACCGGCCTGACGGCGCTGCAACGCCATCTCGGCCATGTCCACCGCGCGATGACCGACCGGGCCTATGTGGGCACCGACTTCGAGCTTGCCCAGCTGATCGACGACCAAGCCGCCGAAGAAACCCGCAAGGCGCTGGAAGACCTGCTCCTGGCGCCGAACGTCGCCGGGAAGGCGGGCGTCATGCTCTCCGAGCGATCGCCGTTCCGCGGGCGCACGCTATCGGGCGACGTCGATGGCTATATCACCGATATCCTCGCCGAAACGGATATGCGCCTCGGCGTGTGCGACTGGGGCTACTGCCTCTACCGCCGGGAAACCTCGGCATGCCTCGGCGGCGAGCGCGAGCCGAACCCGGTGCTCCGCACGCAAAGCACTTGCTCGACTTGCGCCAACTTCGCCGTGACCGGCAAGCATAAGCCGGTCTGGGAAGCGCGCCTTGAGCGCAACAGCGCTTTGCTCCAGCGCGATGACCTCGACTCCGAGAGCCGTGCGCTTGCAGAAGCCCGCATCCAGGAATCTCGCCGTATCCTGGACCAGTTAGACGAAGGAAATACCGATGGCGACCGAAATTGACCTGTCCAGCCCGCAAGCTCGACGGCGGGCAAAGACGGATGCGCGCCTGCGTGAAGCCCTTGCAGGCCTCGCCGGCAATCCCTCCGCAGAACCCACAGTCGCTGCGCTCGCACGGGCAGCCGGGGTCGGCCGCAACATCATATATACCCATCATGCCGGCGTTCTCGACGGCCTCCGCGCGCTTCAGTCGCAGCGTGCCGGCGCGAACGAGACGACCGCCAGAGAGGCCGATCGCACACGCTCGGCTCTTCGGGATGCCGAAGCTCGAAGCGCCGCCCTCGCGACACATAACGCTAGCCTGTTGAAACGCGCCGTCGACGCCGAGCAACGTGCCGAGAGGCTTGAGCGGCGCAATGCCCAACTCGTGCAGGAACTCGATCGGATACGTAGACCAATCCCGATCCGCCCCAGCGCTGAAGCGCACGATCCTTCCGCTGTCTGACGTCGGTCACGCCCTAATCGGGCGTCCCGAAAGGAAAGGGGGATGAGGAACGCTGGAAATGCGGGCTTTGTGAGGCAAAGGAGACAGGCCCGTCCAGACCTAATGCTCGATCAAGTGGAAGCAGAAGCCTCAGGACCAGGCCATCAAAGGCGCCGCATCGGGCCCGAACGCGGCCGAGCCGCACTCGATCTGGCTGGAAGCCGCTCGCCGCGGCGCGCGGATCGTAAAGCTCATCGGTTATGATTGCGGGCGCGCCGATCTGCGGCGGTCACGACGCCTGTCAGCCGCGGATGCGGATTTCGACTACGCCTATCCGCTCCAGATGCTCGGATGGGATCGCCCAGACTGCATCCGCGTCATTGCCGAGACGCTTGGCGCGCACATGGTGCCGATCAAGTCGGCCTGCTTCTTCTGCCCAGCATCGAAGATTTGGGAGCTCTACTGGCTGGCCGCCCATTATCCCGATCTTCTCGAGCGTGCCCTCGTCCTGGAGCGCAACGCGCTGACAGGACGGCATAGCCGCTTCAGCGAGGTGCAGTTCGGGGCCTCCTGGGAAGATCTCGTCCGCTCGGCCGATCGCTTCCCCAGCACCGCGACCACGGTCGGCCTCGGCCGGAGTTTCGCCTGGAACCAATGGGTGCGCGTCAACGATGTCGTGGACGCCTCATTTCGCGTCAAACGCGGCGCTGAGGATCGACGTCGGTTCCTCGCGATGGCCGATCACCTTCAAGACCACGGCAACGCTCTCGACGCCCGCGCGGCATGACGCGGTCCGCCGGCATCGAGCCCCATCCGTCAGGGCAAGGCCGCGCCGGAGGGCACCAAGTCAGAGTGAGAGGATGGCCGGGACGGGTTTGAGCCCGTCCGGTCCAGAGAGAGCGCCGACGCGGCTCATCCGTGTCCCGCTCTCCTGAAAGTGACCTCCATGCTCCAAGCTCCGCTTGTCGCGGCCGAACCGGCCGCCACGCCTCTGTCTGTCTCCGGTTGCGCTCCTGCTGCGGCCGTTTTCGCCACCGCCCGGCATCTCCTCCCGCATCTTGAACAAGGCCGATCGGTCGACGCGGCGACGCTGCGCACCGCCATGCAGGCGGCGTTCGGCGCGTCCGACGCAGCCGGCGCCTGGGACTGGAAGACCGCCTACGACGCGTGCGAGGCCGCCACGGTCCTGTTCCTGCGCAAATACGGAAAGGCGATCTTCCGCAAATCCGCATCGCCGGCTACGCGGCTCGCCGCGCTCGCCAAGATCGCCGGACTGCTCCCGACCCATACCCGCCGATCCGAGGAGGCCCAGGCCTTCCAGCAATTCTCGACGCCGGTCCCGCTCGGCTTCGCTGCGATGACGGCCGCTGCACTCATGCCGGCCGACCGTGTGCTCGAGCCCTCCGCCGGCACCGGGCTGCTCGCCGTCCTCGCCGAGACTGCGGGTGCATCGCTCATCCTCAACGAGTTGGCTGAGACCCGCGCCGATCTTCTCGCCTCTCTCTTTCCGGCCGTGTCCGTCACGCGCTTCGACGCGGCCCAGATCGACGACCATCTCGATCCGGCCGCCGCGCCGAGCATCGTCATCATGAACCCGCCATTCTCCGTGATGGCGAACGTCTCCGGCCGCGTCGCCGACGCCGCCTACCGGCATATCGCCTCCGCGCTCGCCCGGCTGGCCGATGGCGGGCGCCTGGTCGCCATCACCGGCGCGAACTTCTCGCCCGAGCTTCCGGCCTGGCGGGACGCCTTCGTCCGTCTGCAGGGGCGTGGGCGCGTCGTGTTCACCGCCGCGGTCGCCGGTTCGGTCTATGCCAAGCACGGCACGACCATCGAGACCCGCCTGACCGTCATCGACAAGGCGCCGGCCGACGACCCCGAGCGGTTCCCAGCCTCCGCCGGCACCGCGCCCGATGTCGCGACGCTGCTCGGCTGGATCGGCGCGCAGATCCCCGCGCGCCTGCCGGTCTCGATCGCGCGTCCCGCCGCGACGGCGGCCCCCACCCCGCGCACGGTGCGGGGCTATCTCGCCCGCACGGCGACGGCCCAACCCGCCCGCCGCATCGCTGAGGTTCAAGGCGTGCCGCTCGCCTATGAGACCATCGACTGGACGCCCCCGGAAAGCGGCCGCCTGTCGGACTCGATCTACGAGGCCTATGCGCTCCAGTCGATCCGCATCGCCGGCGCGCAGCCGCATCCGACCAAGCTGGTCCAGTCCGCCGCCATGGCCTCGGTCGCGCCGCCAAAGCCGAGCTACCGACCGACGCTGCCGGCGCCGATCGTCACCGACGGCATCCTCTCCGACGCCCAGCTCGAGACGGTGATTTACGCTGGCGATGCCCATAGCGAATATCTCGCCGGTGCCTGGACCGTGGACGAGACCGGCGATCTCGTCACCGCCGCGCCGGACGACGCGCCGAAGGCGGTCCGCTTCCGTCGTGGTTTCATGCTCGGCGACGGCACCGGCGCCGGCAAGGGCCGCCAGTCGGCCGGCATCATTCTCGACAACTGGCTTCAGGGCCGCCGCAAGGCGGTCTGGATCTCCAAATCCGACAAGCTGCTCGAAGACGCGCAGCGCGACTGGTCGGCCCTCGGCATGGAGCGCCTGCTGGTCACCCCGCTGTCGCGTTTCCCCCAGGGCTCGGCGATCCGGCTTGAGGAAGGCGTCCTTTTCACCACCTACGCCACGCTACGATCCGACGACCGCGGCGAAAAGCTTTCGCGCGTCAAGCAGATCGTCGAATGGTTGGGCTCCGATTTCGACGGAGTGATCATTTTCGACGAGAGCCACGCGATGCAGAACGCCGGCGGCGGCAAGGGAGAACGGGGCGACGTCGCCCCATCGCAGCAAGGCCGTGCGGGGCTGAGGCTCCAGCACATGCTGCCGAATGCCCGCGTCGTCTATGTCTCGGCGACCGGCGCCACCACCGTCCACAATCTCGCCTACGCCCAGCGGCTCGGCCTGTGGGGCGGCGAAGATTTCCCCTTCGCCAACCGCGCCGAATTCGTCGAAGCGGTCGAGAATGGCGGCGTCGCGGCCATGGAGGTGCTCGCCCGCGACCTGCGCTCACTCGGCCTCTACACGGCCCGCTCGCTCTCCTACGACGGCGTCGAATACGAGCTGGTCGAGCACCAGCTCACGCCCGAGCAGACCCGCATCTACGATGCCTATGCCGGCGCCTTCGCCATCATCCATAATCATCTCGACGCCGCGATGCAGGCCGCCAACATCACCGGGGACAGCGGTACGCTGAACCGGCAGGCCAAGTCGGCTGCGCGCTCAGCCTTCGAGAGCGCCAAGCAGCGCTTCTTCGGCCACCTCCTGACCAGCATGAAAACGCCGACGCTGATCCGCTCGATCGAGCAGGACCTGACGGACGGCCACTCCGCCGTCATCCAGATCGTCTCTACGGGCGAAGCCCTTATGGAACGTCGCCTGGCCGAGATCCCGACCGAGGAATGGAACGACGTGCGCGTCGACATCACCCCTCGCGAATATGTGCTGGACTATCTCGCCCAATCCTTCCCGGTCCTGCTCTACGAGCCGTTCTCGGACAGCGAGGGCAATCTGTCGTCGCGGCCGGTCTATCGCGACGGCCAGCCCGTCGAGAGCCGAGAGGCCGTGGCCCGGCGCGACGAACTGATCGAACGGCTCGCCTCGCTGCCCCCCGTCCCAGGGGCGCTCGACCAGATCGTCCAGCGCTTCGGCACGGACGTTGTCGCCGAGGTGACAGGGCGGTCGCGCCGCGTCGTCCGACGCGGCGAGCGCCTTGCCGTCGAGAACAGGGCGGCGTCCGCCAATCTCGCGGAGGCGGCCGCGTTCATGGACGATGACAAGCGCGTCCTCGTCTTCTCCGACGCCGGCGGCACCGGCCGCAGCTACCACGCCGACCTTGCCGCCAGGAACCAGCGCCTGCGCATCCACTATCTGCTTGAGCCTGGCTGGAAGGCCGACGCGGCGATCCAGGGCCTCGGTCGCACCAACCGCACCAATCAGGCGCAGCCGCCGCTCTTCCGACCGATCGCCACCGACGTGAAGGCCGAGAAGCGGTTCCTCTCGACCATCGCCCGGCGGCTCGACACCCTCGGCGCGATCACGCGCGGCCAACGCCAGACCGGGGGCCAGGGCCTGTTCCGGCCCGAGGACAATCTGGAGAGCCCATATGCCCGCGATGCGCTGCGCCAGCTCTATCTTCTGCTCGTGCGCGGCAAGGTCGACGGCTGCTCGCTCGACCGCTTCGAGTCCGCCACCGGCCTCAAGCTGACGGACGACAACGGCATCAAGGACGAGCTGCCGCCGATCACCACCTTCCTCAATCGCCTGCTGGCGCTCACCATCGACCTACAAGGTGTTCTCTTCACGGCCTTTGAGCAGCTCCTGACGGCGAAGATCGAGGGCGCGATCCACAGCGGCCACTATGACGTCGGACTGGAGACGCTCCAGGCGGAGAGCTTCGTGGTCACCGACAGCCAGGTGATCCATACCCATCCCGGCACCTCCGCAGAGACGCGCCTGCTGACCATCATGCGGCGCGAACGCAACCGTCCGACCCCGTTGGCCGATGCACTCCATCATCTCGCTGACCCCCGCGCGCGGCTCCTCGTCAACGGCCGTTCCGGCCGCGCCGCCGTGCAGATACCCGCGCCGTCGATGATGCTCGACGACGGCGAGATCGAACGGCGCGTCTGCCTCATCCGACCGATGGAGCAGCACTATGCGCCGCTCCGCATGATGGACGAGAGTCATTGGGAGGAAGTCGCCGATGCTGCTTTCGCCGCCGCCTGGGAGGCCGAGCTCGCCGAGCTGCCTGAATTCTCCGACAGCACGATCCATATCGTCGCTGGCCTGCTCCTGCCGATCTGGAAGCGGCTCCCCAACGAGTCGACCCGGGTCTACCGGCTCCAGACGGACGCCGGCGAGCGTATCATCGGCCGCCGGGTCTCCCCGGCCTGGGCCGCGAACGCCGCGAACGCCGCGACGACAGGCGCGGCATCGCTGTCGCCCGCGCACGCCTTCACGGCTCTGATGGACGGGACGACGATCCTCGACCTTGCGGAAGGTCTCCAGCTTCGACGCGCAAGGGTCATGAGCGCGCATCGCCTGGAGCTCACCGGCTTCTCCGAGGCGATGCGCGATCGGCTGCGGGCCTATGGCCTGTTCAGCGAGATCATCTCATGGAAGCTACGCTTCTTCGTCCCCGCCGACGCCAACGGTCCGGCTGTGCTGGCGAAGCTGCTGGACACCTATCCGGTGGCGCGCATCTCCGAGCGGGAGGCGGCGTGATGGCTCGCCAGGACGCATCCGATCTCGCACAGCGTCTCGGCCGTCAGGCCGAGGCGGTGTGCCGCCACTACCTGTCCAGAGGCCGGCGCGAGGGCCGCTACTGGCTCGTCGGCGACGTACGCAACACGCCGGGCCGCTCGATGTATGTGCGGCTGAAGGATTCGCCCAAGGGTCCCGCGGGCAAGTGGACCGACGCCGCCACGGGCGAACATGGCGATCTGCTCGACGTGATACGCGAAAGCTGCGGCCTTGTAGATTTCAAGGACGTCGCCGACGAGGCCCGGACCTTCCTCAGCATGCCGCAGCCAGAGCCGAGACCGGCGCTCCTGCGTCAGGGCCCGGCGCCGCACGGTTCGCCGGAAGCGGCACGCCGTCTTGTCGCAATGTCCCAGCCAATCGCCGGGACGCTCGTGCAGTCGTATTTGCGCGAACGCGCGATCACGGACTTGCGCGGAACCGGAAATCTCCATTTCCATCCGCGCTGCTACTACCGGCCCGACGACTATTCACCGACCGAGACCTGGCCCGCCATGATCGCGGCCGTCACCGACCTGCGTGGCAGGATCACCGGGGCGCATCGCACCTGGCTCGATCCGCGACGCCGCGACAAGGCGCCTCTGGACACCCCGCGCCGGGCGATGGGTGACCTTCTTGGGCATGCAGTCCGCTTCGGTCTCGGCAGCGAGGTGATGGCGGCCGGCGAGGGCATCGAGACCGTTCTGTCGATCCGGCAAGTCCTGCCCGACATGCCGATGATGGCGGCGCTCTCGGCAGCCCATCTCGCCGCCATCCTGTTCCCCGACACACTGCGCCGGCTCTATATCCTGCGCGACAATGATCCGGCCGGCGATGGTGCGCGGGACAGCCTGGTCGAACGGGCGAACGCGGCCGGGATCGAGGCGATGGTCATCTCGCCCCAGCTCGGCGACTTCAACGAGGATCTCCGCACCCTCGGCCGCGCTGCCCTCCGCAGTCAGACTCGGGTTCAGATCGGGCCGCAGGACGTCGCACGCTTCCTGGCGTTGGCGGCATAGCCGGCAAGGAACGGGCGTGACGGCTGCGCCGCCGTGCGCGCCCGGATGCATCGATCCGTCTAAGGGACCGCGCCTCGGCCTTCGAGAGGGCGATCGGCCCACAAGCCGGCCAGCCCGGCAATGGCGGCGGCCGACTATTTTCCGGCGGCCCTGCGGGCCTTTCCATCGCGAGACAAAATAGCCGGCCTTAGCCATCGAGCCCTGCGCTGCGCTCCGGGTGCCGAGCCGTCCGGCCCGTGGGCTTCGTCGCCATGAAGGCCGCGACGGTCGCGGTCCAATCGACGGAGCATCCCATGGACGCGCATGACGACTTCGAACCGCACCACGAATCCTCTCAAACCGACCATGTCCTCAACGAACTTCAGCTTCATGGCTATCGGCCCTTTGCCGATGAACCCGATCAACGGCTCCTGCCCGACGGCAACGCGGTGGCGGGCGCCGTCGCCGACATCTTCGACGCGCTGATCGTCACGCTGGAAGACACGCGCCTCGAACCCGACCTCGACGATCTCCTCTGGTCGACCGTGAACCTCTTCCACCGCGCTACCGAGCGGGTCGCACGCGAGCTCGACGACAACGAGCAGGCGCAGAAGCGCGCGCAGCGGGAACAGGACGGCAGCGAAGTGAAGTCGGTCGAGCTGGAGCGCCTGATCGCCGAGGGCAAGACGCTCATCGAACGCCAGAACGCCTTCGAGCTGATGCGCGACCAGGCGGCCGAGCATTACGAACGCCAGGTCGGCAAGGCATGGCTGCCGCGCAGCGGGTCGAAGGTCAACCACCGCAATCTCACCTCGGCGATGATCGACAGCCGCGACTTCCTCATGGCGAAGAAGCGCGCCGATCAGGAGGTGCTGCTACCCCCCGGCCCGAAGATCGTCGTGACCGGCGGTCTCGATTTCAACGATCACCGGCTGATCTGGGCCAAGCTCGACCAGGTGCATGAGAAGCATCCGGACATGGTGCTGGTCCATGGCAAGTCGCCGAAGGGCGCCGACAAGATTGCGTCGCTGTGGGCCAAGAACCGCAACGTGCCGCAGATCGGCTTCGCGCCCGACTGGACGAAGCACGGTCGCGCGGCGCCGTTCAAGCGCAACGACCAGATGCTGGAGATCGTGCCAAAGGGCGTGATGCATTTCCCGGGAACGGGCATCCACGACAACCTTGCCGACAAGGCCAAGAAGCTCGGCATCCCGGTCTGGAAGTTCGGCGGCGCGTGAGCGCCGCCTTCGCTTTTCTCTCACTGTCGCCATTACGCAGATGCGTATCGGCGTATTTCCGCAAACGCGCTTTTCAATCCGGCTCGCCCGTCACGGCGATCCGGGCGGATCGCGCATAGTGCGCGAGCTCGGTGTCGTTCTCGATCAGCGCATCGAGCAGCACCTTCATGTCCGCCTGGTCGGAGGCCGACTGAAATGGACCCGGCTGACGTTCGATGGCCAGCACGGCGATCGCGAGGGCCTTCTTCACGAGATGCAGGTCTCTGCCTGTGAACTCCGCCATTGTTCGTTCCTCGCGACTCCAAGCCTGCCGCCAGCAGCATAGCCAATAGCCGCGCCGAGTGGGACATGGTGCAGGCAAAGCAGAGCAGAGCATCGAGGCGAGTGATGTGGGTTCCTGACGCGAGAACCACCTCCGCCTGTCAGCGCTGATCCTTGGTCCGACCGCGGACTTGTCGCCATCAACCCGTAAAGGGTCGGCTATGCGAGCATGCCGCCGCTGCGGCTGCGCCTGCGCGGTGATTGCAGTCCACGGCCGGACACGTCGGGCGCCTGTCGGCGGGGGATGGTCCCCCGCTCCAGCAGGAGCCCAGCAAATGTCCCTCAACGACGCTCACGCCTACGCTTTCAGCCTCGCCACCACCCTGATGGCGGCCATCGTCATCTTCCAGGCCGGCGACGGGACGCTCTCGGTCATGCCCGCCAGCGAATACGACGGCGACGCCTCGGAGATCGTTCATGAAATCGACCCCTTCGCCCCCTGACCGGGCGCAGCAGGCCGCGCCGAGCGGGAGTCGCTTGCGATTTCCGCTCCCGGCTGGGGCCATATTCCGCTATAGTCCGGGTGCGCCGTGGTGGTGGTGGCAGGCGCGACCGTCAGACCTATCGTCATGGAGGCCACCACCATGATCATTCTCGCAATCCTCGCCTCACTCGCCGCCATCGGCGTGCTGTGCTGGCTGCTGTTCACCCTGGCCGTCTTCGCCCTTCCGGCCTTCGTTGGCGCGACCGTGGGCGCTTGGGCCCACGGGACCGGCGCCGGCCTGCCAGGCGCCATTCTCGCCGGCCTCGTCGCGGCTGCCGTCACGCTCGCGGTCGGCCAGCTCGCGATCCTGTTCGTGCGGCCCCTATGGCTGAAGCTGATCGTGGCCATCGCCTTCGTCGCCCCGGCGGCGATCGCCGGGTTCCACGCAACGCACGGCATCGTCAAGCATCTCATGCCGTCCGACGCGTGGCAGATCACCTTCTCCGTCATCGGCGCAATTGCGGTCGGCGTCACCGCCTTGGTGCGGGTCGCGGGGATGGCGACGGCGCCAGCCCCGTCCGGCCAGAGCCTCGCACAGGCCTGATCGCTCAGCCTCATGCGGCGGACCGGAAAGCGGTTCGCACGAGACATCCACATCGTATGAGGGCGGATGCGGTGGAGCGTGCCGCGCGGTTCGACGCTGGGCCGGGGTCACGACCGGGGCTGGAGCGCTACCGGCGGCTGCACGGTCTCGGGGCAGACCTATGATCGGGCGCGGCGCTCTCTGCGGTGGCGTCTAAGCCGAGGATGCAGCAAGCAGCCTGGACGAGGGAGCGAAGGCCGGCAAGTCCTTTGTCCGCGCCGGATTGCCGATCCAGGGTGGCCGCCATCATCTCCGTTATCTGACCCGTGCCTCGACCGCTCCAAACGGCCTCTTCAATGGCCTGATCTGGCCGAAGGGCGGCTAAAGCCTCGATCGCCTATGGCGCAACAGCGGCGTCAAACTTTCTTCCCCTGCCGGCTGCGCCGTCATTCCTCGCGAGGCAAGAAAGCCCTCCTTTGCTGTCCAGCCCCTGCGGGGTGCGCCGTCGATCGCCTCCGACCCGTCGATCGCCATCGAGGCCGCAATGGTGCGGGCTCGAATACGGAAAACGGAGACTTACAATGGCGACCATCGGAACCTTCAAGAAGACCGGCTCGAACGAGTTCACCGGCGAAATCGTCACCCTCAGCGTCCAGGCCAAGGGCGTGCGCATTGTTCCCGACACCCGCGCCACCGGCGAGAACGCCCCCAGCCACCGGGTTCTGGTCGGCCGCGCCGAGATCGGCGCCGCCTGGTCCAAGCGCTCCAACGAGGGTCGCGACTATCTGGGCCTCAAGCTCGACGACCCGAGCTTCACCGCTCCGATCTACGCCAACCTCTTCGACGACGAGGACGGCGATACCTTCTCGCTGATCTGGTCCCGCCCCAACGGGCGGCGCGGCGACTAAGGCCCCCGCGCAAGGCCCCGGCCGAAAGGCCGGGGCCTTTGACGTCCAAGGCGACCGAATCAGTCGGCGGCGAATTCGCCGAACGCGCACCCGCAGAACGGCAAATGGGTGGCCAGGCGAAGAAGGAGCGACTATTATAGTCGTAGTTCTGGCGTGCGCGTAGGTCCGAGTGGGAGGTGATCATGCATGATCACCGCCCGACAATCGCGGGCCGCACGCGCGTTGCTGGGTTGGACACAGGAGACGCTCGCTGACAGGGCCCGAGTATCACTGACCGCGCTGAAGCGCCTCGAATCGCCGAGCGGTCTCGAGGTCTACGAGAGCACGCGCGACGAGGTCAGACGAGCCTTCGAACGAGCCGGCATCGTTTTCCTGAGTTCCGACCAGGGCATGGGAGTGATGCTGGTTCATGCGAAGACGGAGAGCTGACAGCTCGCGGCACTGTCAGGGCGCTCGGTCTTGCTGGAGTCGCCGGGCCGCTGGGCTATGGTCAAATCAGCGTTAACAATCTCCTCCAGAATGGATAGAACCTGTGCCCCGGGGGATGAAGGTGACCAAGCACAATTTTCTCGATCAGCCACCCGGTGACGCCGAGCTGACGGCCTACGACAAGGCTCACGCAACCGTATATCTCCGCCTGCTCGACGCCGAAACCCAGGGAGCGCCTTGGCAGGACGTGGTGGAAGTGCTGTTCGGTCTCAGTGCCGAAGACGATCCGGAGCGGGCGTCGCTCGTCTATTCCACCCACTTGGCGAGAGCGCGCTGGATGACTGAGAACGGCTTCGAACAGCTCCTGAGACCTCAGCTCCACTAGCCCCGTGATGCGGATCATGCATCACGCTGATCCCAGTCCGTTCTTCCCCACCGCCTCTCAACTTGGAATCGTACCGTCCGCAACGCTCGCGTCAAAGATAAGGCGGGAAGGCGGTAGGAAATGCCCGACGAAGAAAGCTGGCGGTCTGAATCCGCCTATACCTATATCGATCAGTTGAATGCGGAGGAGCTCGCTTGGGAGTTCCTCCGTCGAAATCCCGAGTACCGCGCTGGCTATCATGAATTACTGTCAGCCGGTCATATGACCTGGGAAGCGGCGACGAATTTCGCTTCTCGTTGGGGGTTGCGATTTCGCCGCCGACCCCGAAATCCCCGCCACTTCCCAACCGGTCTCCTGGTCGGCCCAGATAGATCCGGCCGTGATTCTCTTCCGCAGCGGCCCGACACCGAGATCCGGCGAACCGCTCACTGTTGAGGAAATCCGGGCGCACGCCAGTTTCGCGCACGAAGCGGTCCCATCGCAGCTCCGCCTGGGCGGTGAGCGCTACAGCGTCGACCTGGCCGCGATTGGCGATGGGAAGCCGCTCGCCGCGCTCATCACGCTCGACGAACTGACGCCCGATCGCTTGACGGCGCTCGGCCGATTCTGGGCAGCCCTCACCGGCAAGACGGTCGCGCCTGATCCGCGTATCACGCCGCAGCGGCGGCGTCGCGCGCAGCAGATGCTGCGCGTCGTCGACGCGCGCGCCACCGGCGCCACCTACCGCGCGATCGCCGACCAAATCTTCCCACAGCATGACCAGGATGCGGCGACGTGGGTCGGTAGCGCGATCCGCGAAACCACAATCCGCATGGCCCGCGACGGGATGAAGCTCGTACGCGGCGGCTATCTCGCGCTGCTCCGGCGACCACGCCGGGATCGCTGACGCCGCGCAAGGTGTCGAATTTAGAATCCTTACTTCGACATCGTCCGAGGCGCCGTCCTCGCGCCACCGTGCTCGCAATGCGCCGCTCGTTCGCAGCGGCCGCCCGCGAGACCACGGAGGTGCGATCATGGCCGAGACAGCCGCCAATCTACCGACACGCTACCTGAGAACGCAGGAGGCGGCGCGCTTCCTCGGCCTTTCTGAACGCACGCTCGAGAAGCACCGCACCTACGGAACCGGTCCGACCTATCGAAAGCTCGGCGGACGCGTCGTCTATTCCGTCGATGACCTTCAAGCCTGGGCGGATCGGGGTCTCGTCACCTCGACCTCGGATCCGCGCAGCGGCACGGTACTGCCCGCCAAACGTCAGCCCGCGTCGGCCAACGGCGGCCTTCTGCGCTGACCCCGGTCCCCATGTCGTCCCGCCCCCAGCAACGCGACGAGCGCGCCCAGCTCGATCTGTTCCGGGCATTGCCCGGCGATCTCGCGCCGCGCGACGCGCAGGACCTCATGGCCTATCCGTTCTTCTCGCTTGGGAAGTCGAAACGCCTCGCGCCGATCGACTTCAAATCGGGCTCCGTCAAAATCCGCGTCGAGGCGGTGCCGGAGCACGGCATGGCGACCATCTGGGACGCCGACGTCCTCATCTGGGCCGCATCGCAGATCGTCGAAGCGCGCGACGTCGGCCTGCGCCCGTCGCGCCTCATGGCGACGACGCCTTATGAGATTCTGAACTTCATCGGTCGCGGCGTATCCCTACGCGACTACGACCGCCTGAAGGCGGCGCTGGACCGGCTGCAGTCGACCACCGTGGCGACGTCCATCCGCCAGCCGACCGAGCGGCGGATGCATCGCTTCTCCTGGATCAACGAGTGGAAGGAGCGCGCGGATGATCGCGGCCGGCCGCTCGGCCTCGAGCTGATCGTGCCCGACTGGTTCTACGGCGCGGTGCTGGACGACGCGCTCGTGCTCACCATCGATCGCACCTACTTCAGGCTGACCGGCGGGCTCGAGCGGTGGCTGTACCGCCTGGTGCGCAAGCACGGCGGCAAACAGGAGTTCGGCTGGAGCTTCGACTTCCCGCACCTCCACGCCAAATCCGGCAGCCTCTCGCCGCTCAAGCACTTCGCCTACGACCTGCGCGACATCGTCAAGCGCCAGCCGCTGCCGGGCTATCGCCTGACCATCGAGCAATGCGTCGGCGGGCCCGAAATCCTGTCCTTCGTACCGACCGAGCCCGACGCGCTCGGCATCCCGCGCCGACGTCGGCGGTCGACCACTCGCTCTGGGGAAAAGCTGTGAATCGTCTCGTGCTATCAGGGACCGGCGCTATCGTGCCATCGAGGACCCGATCCTCGTGCTATCGGGGACCAGAATCGTCGATTCTGCTCGCCAAATCAGTAGCTTGCGCGCCCCCTAACTTCTCTAACCTAGATTCCTTCGGAATCTTTCTAACGGACCGGCGCTTTTCGGCCGCTGTGGACGAGTCCCCTTGTCCCGCGAGACCGTCATGATCGTCGCGCTGCTCAACCAGAAGGGCGGCGTGGGCAAGACGACGCTCGCGCTGCACCTGGCCGGCGAGTGGGCGCGCCATGGCAAGCGCGTCACGCTCATCGACGCCGATCCGCAGGGATCGGCCCTCGACTGGTCGCAGCAGCGCAGCCGGGAGGGGCTGGGGCGGCTGTTCGGTGTCGTCGGCCTGGCGCGCGACACCCTGCACCGCGAGGCGCCGGAACTGGCCCGCGACGCCGACCATGTCGTCATCGACGGGCCGCCGCGCGTCGCCGGCCTCATGCGCTCGGCGCTCCTTGCGGCCGACCTCGTGCTGATTCCGGTGCAACCGTCGCCGCTCGACGGCTGGGCCTCGGCCGAGATGCTCTCCTTGCTCGGCGAGGCGCGCATCTACCGCCCGGAGCTCGCCGCGCGCTTCGTGCTGAACCGCTGCGCAGCCCGCACGGTGCTCGCTCGCGAGACGGCGGAGACCCTCGCCGATCACGATCCGCCGCTGCTCGCGACGACCATCGGCCAGCGCATCGTCTTCGCCGATGTCGTTCAGACCGGTCGGCTGGCCGCCGAGCAGGACGAGGATTGCCCTGGCGCGCGCGAGATCGCCGCGTTCGCCGCGGAAGTCGCGGGGATCGGCGCATGAGCGAGCGGTCCCCGAAGCGCAGCTTTGCGGCGCGTCCCGCCGATCCCGAAGGCTGGATCAAGGCGCCCGACCGCCACGCCCCCCTTGGCCAGCCCGCCGAGGACTTCTCGGCCCGGCTGACGATCGACGTCACCTCCGACATGCGCGGCCGTATAAAGATCGCGGCGTTCCAGCGCGGCCTGACCGTCGCCGACATGCTGCGCGCCCTGTTCGAGCGTGAGTTCCCGCCCCGGTCAGGAGAGGGCCAATGACCGGCCTCGTCGCCGCGCCCCCATGCGTCGGCCGCGCTTGCGCCGAGCCGTCCGAGCACCTCACCCAGGTCGAACTCGTCTGGATCGAGAAGCAGACCGAGCACTGGATCCGCTTCGGTCGCGAGCTGCGCGAACAGATCCTCGATCGCCGCAGACGGCTCCTCTTTTTCCCTCCTGGTGCGACCTTCGCGCTGGTCCGCTGGGCGGCGAACGAGCACGGCACCGTGCTCTCGCGGCTCGACATCATGCGCGCCGTTGCGCGTGGCGCGGCGTGCCAGACGGTGCCGACCGTCACGCCCGGCGGCGACTTTCTGCTTCGTGTCGACGGTTGGCCGAAGGTGGAGCGCGTGCTCCAGCTCGTCGACGCGATCGAGGCGGCCGGGATCGATCCCGGCGATGTTTCGCCCGATCACTGGCGCCACGTCCACAACCGCCTCGCAGCCGGGGAGACGCCACGGACCTACACGCCGGCGCACCACCGCGCCTTCCTCCTGCGCCGGGAGATCGGCGCATGACCCGGCTCGGCTACGCCATCACCACGACGGGCGCGGTGTCATTGCTCGGCATCCTGTCGATCGTCTCGTTCGCGCCGAAGCTGATCTGGAACGCTTCGGCGAGCACGCCGATCGGTCTCTACCGCGTCGAGCCGGACCGGTCACCCGAAGTGACCGACCTAGTCGCCGTGCGCCCGCCCGAACCGCTGGCCAGCTTCCTTGCCGATGGCGGTTATCTGCCGCGCGGCGTGCCGCTCCTGAAGCGGGTCGCCGCGCTTCCCGGGCAGCGGGTCTGTCGAACCGGCCTCGCCATTACGGTCGACGCCGTGCCGATGGGCGACGCGCTGGATCACGATCGCCGCGGCAATCCTTTACCGGTCTGGAAGGGCTGCCGCGTCGTCGCGCCCGGCGAGCTGTTCCTGATGAACTGGCAGGTCCGCGACAGCCTGGACGGCCGGTACTTCGGGCCGCTTCCCGCGTCCGCCGTGATCGGGCGGGCCATCCCTCTCTACACCGACGAGGACCGCGACGGCCGCTTCGTCTGGCGCGCACCGACGCGGTGACGGTGCGTCCCATGTCCAACCTCACCGCACATCCACGGAGGCAATCATGTCCCTGATCGGTCAATTCACGCGCGACGGTTCCGGCTTCATCGGCAATTTGCAGACGCTCGCGCTGCATCAGGACATCATCATCGTTCCCGCCGAACCGTCCGACGCCGACAACGCGCCGGATTACCGCGTCCATGTCTTCGACGGCATGAACAACGAAACCGGCGCCGAGATCGGCGCGGGCTGGAAGCGCACCGGAGAGAAGGCCGGTGACTACGTCTCGCTTCACCTCGACGATCCCACCTTCGGACATCCGATCCGTGCGAACCTCTTCCAGTCGGCCGACGACAAGTCCGCCTGGGGCCTGCACTGGAACCGGCCGCCGAAGCGCGGCGAGCGGGACTGAGCGGTGCCGTCCCGCCGCTATCACGCTGTCGCCGGGCGGTCCGCCGCCGTCCGGCTGACGGCCCTCCTTTTCCTTCCCGGCCTGCCCGCCGCAGCGCTTCCGGCGTTGCCTGCCAGCGCGCAGACTATGCCCCCGGCGCGCATCGACGCGGCCGACCCTCATGCCGGCTTCGTCACCGAAGCCGCCCGCCGGTTCGCTATCCCGGAGCTCTGGATTCGCGCCGTCATGCGCGTCGAAAGCCGCGGCGACGCGCGCGCCATCTCCCCCAAGGGTGCAATCGGCCTCATGCAAGTCATGCCGGCCA
The DNA here is from genome assembly GCF_000445085.1 of Sphingobium sp. HDIP04. Taxonomy (NCBI): domain Bacteria; kingdom Pseudomonadati; phylum Pseudomonadota; class Alphaproteobacteria; order Sphingomonadales; family Sphingobiaceae; genus Sphingobium; species Sphingobium sp. HDIP04. Next base: position 24,696 of record NZ_ATDO01000052.1, read on the forward strand.
CCTGGACGGAAATGCGCACCCGCTATGCGCTTGGACCGGACCCCTACGATCCGCGCGACAACATTCTGGCGGGCGCCGCCTATCTGCGCGAGATGCACGACCGCTACGGCTCGCCGGGCTTCCTGGCGGCCTATAACGCCGGTCCCGGCCGCTATGAGGACTATCGCGATCGCGGCCGCACCCTGCCGGCGGAAACGCGCGCCTACCTCGCCATGCTTGTGCCGGTCATCGATGGGGCCGGCCTGCCATCCCCTGTCATCGTCGCAGTCGCCGATCCGCTGGCCTGGACACGCGCGCCGCTGTTCATCGCACAGGCCGAGGCGCCGCCGCGCGCAGAGGTTCGGCACGATGACGGCGATCCGGCTGCAGCATCATCGCAGCGTCGAGAACGGGATTTTGCGCCCGCCGATCCGCAAACCGGCGGCCTCTTCGTCGTCCAAACCGCCAGTGCGGGGCCGCGATGAGCACGGTGGCACTCCAGGCGGCGTTGTCGGGCTCCGGGATAGGATTGGCGGGAGCGGAGGGAAGCACAGGCACCACAACCGCACGATGGCAGGATAAAGGGCCGCGATGTGCGGCCTTGGGCGGTTGTGGTTTTTCAAGGGGTTATGGCGCGTTTGCGCGATGTGCGCCTGATCGGCGCAAGGTGCGCGACGCGCATTTCATCAAGGATTTCCGCGCCGTTGCGCGATGTGCGGGGCTTCGACCATGAGCGTCGAGGACGACTTCCGCATCCGGCCCGGCCGCATCCGCTCGACCAAGGCGCAGCAGGCCCGGCCTTTCATCGCGCAGGCGCTCGCCGCTGCCCAGAAGGCGGGCGGCTCGGTCTCTCGGAAAGGCAAGATCGGCCCCGGCAACCGCTCGCGCTTCGGGCGCGGTCAGCGCGCCGCGGTGCAAGCCAATCGCTTCCTCACCGCCCGCTCGCGCGGGGCGGTCATCAAGGCGCGTGTCGTCCGCAGCGGCGGCCGCTCCGCCCCGCTCGCGACCCATCTCGGCTATCTGCGCCGCGAGGGCGTTACCCGGGATGGGGAGAAGGCCCGGCTGTTCGGCCCGGGCGGCGATGACCTCGACCCGAAGGAATTTGCCGAGCGCTGCGAAGATGATCGCCACCATTTTCGGTTCATCGTCTCGCCGGACGACGCGCTGGAGATGTCGGACCTGCGCTCCTTCACCCGCGGTCTCGTCGGCCAGATGGAGAAGGATCTCGGCACCAAGCTCGACTGGACGGCCGTCGACCATTGGAACACCGAGCATCCCCACGTCCATCTGATCGTGCGCGGCGTGCGCGACGACAGCGAGAACCTCGTCATCTCCCGCGACTACATCAGGGAGGGCATGCGCGATCGCGCCCGTGATCTCATCACCCAAGAGCTGGGCCCGCGCACCGATCACGACATCCGCCGTAGCCTCGAGCGCCAGATCGAAGCCGAGCGCTGGACCAGCCTCGATCGGCAGCTCGCCCGTGATGGCTACCGGACCGGCGTCGTCGATCTCGCGCCGCGCCCGGATCGACAACCCGACGAGTTTCACGCGCTGAAGGTCGGCCGCCTGCGCAAGCTCGAAACGCTCGGCCTCGCCAACGAGATTGGCCCAGGCCAATGGGTCATCGCCGAGCGGGCGGAGACGACGCTGCGCGAGCTCGGCGAGCGCGGCGACATCATCAAGCGCATCCATCGCGGGCTGACCGAGCGCGGCATCGACCGTGGCGCGGCAAGTTACGTGCTTGCCGCGGAGAACATCGACGATCCAATCGTCGGCCGGCTGGTCGCGCGCGGCCTCGACAACGAATTGAAGGGGACGGCCTTTGCTGTTGTTGACGGCGTCGACGGCCGAACCCATCACATGAAGCTGCCCGACCTCGACGCCGCCGGCGACAGCGCGCCGGGATCGATCGTTGAGCTACGCCGCTTCGACGATGCACGCGGTCAACGCCGCGTCGCGCTCGCCGTCCGCTCCGATCTCGACATCTCCCGGCAAGTCACCGCCACGGGCGCCACCTGGCTTGACCGGCAGGCGATCGCGCGCGAGCCGGCCGCCTTGGGAGGCGGCGGCTTCGGCGTCGAAGTTCGCGACGCCATGGATCGGCGCGCTGAGCATCTGATCGACCAGCGGCTCGCCGAACGGCACGGCCAGAGCGTCATCTTCTCGCGCAATCTCATCGAGACGCTGCGCCGACGCGAGCTTGACGCGCTGGCGGACAAGCTCGCCGCGGAGACCGGCCGGACATTCGCCAAGGCTGGGAGCGGCGAATACGTCGCCGGCACCTATCGGCAGCGGCTCACGCTCGCATCGGGCCGCTTCGCCATGATCGACGATGGCCTCGGCTTTCAACTCGTGCCCTGGACGCCGTCCCTCGACCGCCAGCTCGGGCAGCATGTCTCCGGCGTCGCCCGCAATGACGGCGGCGTCGACTGGAGCTTCGGGCGCAAGCGGGGCCTCGGCCTCTAGCGCAGATCAAGAAGGGAACGCCGCCATGTCCGCGACGAAAATCCTCTGGGGCCAGATACTCACCGTGTTCATGATCGTGCTCTTCACGACTTGGACGGCCACGCAGTGGACGGCCTACCGGCTCGGCTTTCAACCGCAGCTCGGCCATCCGTGGTTCGAGGTCGCCGGCTGGCCGGTCTACTATCCCCCGGCCTTCTTCTGGTGGTGGTATTTCTATGACGCCTACGCGCCGCCGATCTTCGTCGAGGGCGCCTATATCGCCGCCTCGGGCGGATTCATCTCGATCGCCGTCGCGATCGGGATGTCCGTGTGGCGCGCCCGCGAGGCGAAGAACGTCGAGACCTACGGGTCGGCGCGCTGGGCCAGGCCCGACGAGGTGAAGGCCGCAGGGCTGCTCGGCGCCGACGGCGTGGTGCTCGGAAAGCTCGATCGCGACTATCTCCGTCATGATGGGCCCGAGCATGTGCTGTGCTTCGCTCCGACCCGATCCGGCAAGGGCGTAGGGCTGGTCGTGCCCTCGCTGCTCACCTGGCCGGGCTCGGCGATCGTTCACGACATCAAAGGGGAAAACTGGACGTTGACGGCCGGCTTCCGGGCCCGGCACGGCCGCGTGCTGCTCTTCGACCCGACCAACCCGAAGTCCGCCGCCTACAATCCGCTGCTCGAGGTCCGCAGGGGCGAATGGGAGGTCCGCGACGTCCAGAATATCGCCGACATCCTGGTCGACCCGGAAGGATCGCTCGAGAAGCGAAACCACTGGGAAAAGACCAGCCACGCCCTGTTGGTCGGCGCCATCCTCCATGTCCTCTACGCCGAAAAGGACAAGACCCTCGCCGGCGTCGCTGCCTTCCTATCCGATCCCAGACGCCCGATCGAGTCGACACTCGCGGCGATGATGAAGACCGCTCATCTGGGCGAGGCCGGCCCGCACCCCGTCATCGCCAGCGCCGCACGCGAGCTGCTCAACAAGTCGGACAACGAGCGATCGGGCGTGCTCTCGACCGCCATGTCGTTCCTCGGCCTCTATCGCGATCCCGTGGTGGCGCAGGTGACCGGCCGGTCCGATTGGCGCATCGCCGACCTTGTGGCGGAGGGCAATCCGACGACCCTCTACCTCGTCGTGCCCCCGTCCGACATCAGCCGGACCACGCCGTTGATCCGCCTGATCCTCAATCAGATCGGACGACGCTTGACCGAGGACCTTCACGCCAATCCCAGGCGCCCCCGGGTGCTGATGATGCTCGACGAGTTCGCCGCGCTTCGGCGCCTCGACTTCTTCGAAAGCGCGCTCGCGTTCATGGCCGGGTACGGGATCAAGGCATTCCTGATCGCGCAGTCGCTGAACCAAATCGAGAAGGCCTACGGGCCAAACAACTCCATCCTCGACAACTGCCACGTCCGCGTCAGCTTCGCGACCAACGACGAACGGACGGCCAAGCGGGTCTCCGACGCCCTCGGCACCGCGACCGAGATGAGGGCGATGAAGAACTATGCCGGCCATCGGCTATCTCCTTGGCTCGGCCACATGATGGTCTCGCGCTCGGAGACGGCGCGGCCACTGCTGACCCCCGGCGAAGTCATGCAGCTCCCGCCAGCCGACGAGATCGTCATGGTCGCGGGGACGCCGCCGATCCGGGCCAAGAAGGCGCGCTACTACGAGGACCGCCGATACCAGGAGCGGATCCTGCCGCCGCCCCCACTGAGCAAACCTGGCAAGCCGCCGGCGAACGACTGGAGCGGTCTCGACCTTCCGCCAGTTCCCGAGATCGGCGGCGCGCTCGCCAGAGCCGCGGCCGATGCGCCTTCGACCGAGGACGAGGAAGACACGACCGAGTCCGAGCGCCGACGCCAGCCTGAACTACGCCGCCTGAAGCCGGTCGAGAAGACGGTTCCGATCGAAAACGAGTTCGAGTTCGAACCGATTGAGGATGCTGACGAAGACGCTGCCCGCAATAGCCGGCTGAGGGACACGATGCGCCAGGTCGCGCGACAGGCTTCCCTCGACCCCGGCGATGGCATCGAGCTGTAGGAGGCGATCATGGCGAAGCCTCCGAAGAAGCAGCGGCTTTCCGTCTATCTCGAACCGGAGGTCATGAAGGCGCTATCGGCGCATGCGGCGCGGCGCGGCCACTCGCTATCCCTTGTCGCCGAGGCCGGCATTGCGTCGTTCCTTTCGCCCGACGCCGCAGAGCGCCAGGAAGCGGCGATCACGAAGCGACTGGATCAGCTTGACCGACGCCTGACGCGCGTCGAGCGGGACGTCGGCATCGCGGTCGAGACCCTCGCGATCTTCGTGCGCTTCTGGTTCAACACGACGCCCGCCCTGCCGGAGCATGCGGCCCAGGCGGCACGCGCCAAGTCCGCCGAGCGCTACGAGGCCTTCATCAACACCCTGGGCCGCAGGCTCGCGAACGGTCCGAAGCTCAGGCAGGAGATCTCGGAGGATCTCAATCACACCGGCGAGGCTGATTGACGACCGCACCGCCCGCGCGGTGACGATGCGGCAAGTCGACTCGGCGCTTCCGCGCGATCGCGCCGCAGCATCGTGCGCGCGCGAGATAGTCATGCTGCCATTGCCTTGAAGTATAGCGGCGTTCCGCCGTTTCCCTGTCTTTGTACGCCACAGTACGACGACCACATTTCGGTTGTTGTCAGGCCCTGATTTCTGCCTCTTCTACTCGTCCCCGATCCAGGGCCGCGCGTGGGCGCGCCCGCAAGAGAACGGGGACGACGTGGCAAACCCCCAGCAGAGATCCGAAGCAGTCCTCCGCGGCGCGCGCATGCTGCGCACCGCGCTCGGACCTGCGATCGCCGGGTTTCTGGAAGACCCCACGATCGTCGAGGTGATGCTCAACCCTGACGGGCGGCTCTGGATCGACCGCCTTTCCGACGGCCTCTCGGAAACCGACGAGCGCCTTTCTCCCGCAGACGGCGAGCGGATCATCCGCTTGGTGGCGCACCATGTCGGCGCCGAGGTCCATGCCGGCGCTCCGCGTGTCTCGGCCGAGCTTCCGGAAACGGGAGAGCGGTTTGAAGGCTTGCTCCCTCCCGTCGTGGCCGCGCCTGCCTTCGCCATCCGCAAACCGGCCGTCGCCGTCTTCACGCTCGAGGATTATGTCGCCGCCGGCATCATGCGTGCCGGACAGGCCGCGCTGCTCCGCGCCGCCGTCGCCGAGCGGCGCAATATTCTCGTGGCCGGGGGCACATCCACCGGCAAGACGACGCTCACCAATGCGCTCCTGGCGGAGATCGCCAAGACCTCCGACCGCGTCATTGTCATTGAAGACACGCGCGAACTCCAATGCATGGCGCCCAACCTCGTCGCCATGCGGACGAAGGATGGCGTGATCACGCTGTCCGAACTGGTGCGCTCATCGCTCCGCCTGCGGCCCGACCGCATCCCGATCGGCGAGGTACGCGGAAGCGAGGCGCTGGACCTGCTCAAAGCGTGGGGAACGGGGCACCCGGGCGGGATCGGCACGATCCACGCCGGCACAGCGATCGGCGCGCTGCGCCGGCTTGAGCAGCTCATCCAGGAAGCCGTCGTCACGGTGCCGCGGGCGCTCATCGCGGAGACCATCGACCTTGTTGCCATCCTCTCCGGCCGCGGCGCCTCGCGCCGGCTCGCCGAACTCGCCCGCATCGAGGGGCTCGGCCCTGACGGCGATTACCGCGTCACCCCCGCAACCCAGCCCCCCGAAGGAGAGATCCCGTGATCCAGCACGCGCTTCGAATCCGCCGCCATATCGCGACGGCCGTTTCCGTCACCTTTCTCAGTCTGGCGCTCGCACCGGCGGCCCACGCCTCCGGCTCCTCGATGCCGTGGGAAGCGCCGCTTCAGTCGATCCTCGAGTCGATCGAGGGGCCGGTCGCCAAGATCGTCGCCGTGATCATCATCATCATCACCGGCCTGACCCTGGCCTTCGGCGACACGTCCGGCGGCTTCCGGCGGCTCATCCAGATCGTTTTCGGCCTGTCGATCGCGTTCGCGGCGTCGAGCTTCTTCCTGTCCTTCTTCTCGTTCGGCGGCGGAGCGCTCGTCTGATGGCAGGCGGCGCGGATTACGTCGGCGAAATCCCAGGCTTCTCAGTGCCGGTGCATCGCGCGCTGACCGAGCACATCCTGCTCGGCGGCGCGCCCCGATCCATCGCCATCCTCAACGGCACGCTCGCCGCCGCGCTTGGATTGGGTCTGCGCCTCTGGCTGGTTGGCCTGGCGCTCTGGGCGATCGGTCATTTCGCCGCGGTCTGGGCCGCCAAGCGCGATCCGCAATTCGTCGACGTCGGACGCCGGCATCTGCGCATCCCGGCCTATCTGACGGTCTGAGGGCGTCGCCATGATGAACCTTGCGGAATATCGCAATCGCAACACCCGGCTCGCCGACTTCCTGCCCTGGGTCGCGCTCGCCGGCGAGGGCGTGATCCTGAACAAGGACGGCAGCTTCCAGCGGACCGCCCGCTTCCGCGGTCCGGACCTCGACAGCGCCGTGCCGGCCGAACTTGTCGCGGTCGCCGGCCGCCTCAACAACGCCTTCCGCCGCCTCGGCTCGGGCTGGGCGATCTTCGTCGAGGCGCAGCGCCATGAGGCCGCGACCTATCCGACAAGCCGCTTTCCCGACCCGGCATCGGCCTTGGTCGACGCCGAGCGCAAGGCCGACTTCGAGGAGGCCGGCGCGCATTTCGAGTCCAGCTATTTCCTGACCTTCCTCTATCTGCCGCCGGCGGAAGACGCCGCCCGCGCCGAAAGCTGGCTCTATGAGGGCCGCGAGCGCGGCGGCGTCGATGCCCATGAGGTGCTGCGCGGCTTTATCGACCGCACGGACCGCATCCTCCAGCTCGTCGACGCCTTCATGCCGGAATGCGCCTGGCTCGATGACGCTGAGACGCTGACCTATCTGCACTCCACGGTCTCGACGACGCGGCACCGCGTCCGCGTGCCCGAGACGCCGATGTATCTCGACGCTCTCGTCGCCGATCAGCCGCTCACCGGCGGGCTCGAACCGCGCCTGGCCGACACGCATCTGCGCATCCTCACCATCGTCGGATTTCCGACCGCGACGACACCCGGCATCCTCGACGAACTCAACCGGCTCGCCTTCCCGTATCGCTGGTCGACCCGCGCCGTGCTGCTCGACAAGACCGACGCGACCAAGCTGCTGACCAAGATCCGTCGGCAGTGGTTCGCCAAGCGCAAATCGATTGCCGCCATCCTGAAGGAGGTGATGACCAACGAGGCGTCGGTGCTGGTCGACACCGACGCCGCGAACAAGGCGGCGGACGCGGATCTCGCGCTGCAGGAGCTCGGCGCCGACTATGCCGGCCAGGCCTACGTCACCGCGACGATCACCGTCTGGGACGCCGATCCGCGCATCGCCGCCGAGAAGCTGCGCCTCGTCGAGAAGGTCATCCAGGGCCGCGACTTCACCGCCATGCCCGAGACGATCAACGCCGCCGACGCCTGGCTCGGGAGCCTGCCGGGGCATGTCTATGCCAATGTCCGCCAACCGCCGCTTTCGACCCTCAACCTCGCCCATATGATCCCGCTGTCGGCGGTGTGGGCCGGGCCCGAGCGCGACGGGCATTTCGCAGCGCCGCCGCTGCTCTTCGGCAAGACCGAAGGCTCGACCCCATTCCGGCTGTCCATCCATGTCGGCGACGTCGGCCACACCCTCGTCGTCGGTCCGACCGGGGCCGGCAAGTCCGTGCTGCTGGCGCTCATGGCGCTGCAATTCCGTCGCTACGATCGCGCCCAGGTCTTCGCCTTCGATTTCGGGGGCTCGATCCGCGCCGCGGCGCTCGCCATGGGCGGCGACTGGCATGATCTCGGCGGCGGGCTGACCGAGGGTGCGGACGACAGCGTCTCGCTTCAGCCGCTCGCCCGGATCGATGACGCCGCAGAACGCGCCTGGGCCGCCGACTGGATCTCCGCCATCCTCAGCCGCGAGAGCGTTGCGATCACCCCGGAGGTCAAGGAGCATATCTGGTCGGCGCTGACATCGCTGGCTTCGGCGCCGCCCGCCGAGCGCACCCTGACCGGCCTGTCGGTGCTGCTCCAGTCCAACGACCTCAAGCAGGCGCTACGGCCCTATTGCGTCGGCGGACCCTATGGCCGGCTGCTCGATGCCGAGGCCGAGCATCTCGGCGAGGCCACCGTCCAGGCTTTCGAAACCGAAGGACTGATCGGGACCGGGGCCGCAGCCGCCGTGCTCGCCTATCTCTTCCACCGGATCGAAGATCGCCTCGACGGCCGCGCCACACTCATCATCATCGACGAGGGCTGGCTCGCGCTCGACGACGAGGGCTTCGCCGGCCAGCTCCGTGAGTGGCTGAAGACGCTGCGCAAGAAGAACGCGTCGGTCATCTTCGCTACCCAGTCGCTTTCCGACATCGACGGGTCGGCCATCGCGCCCGCTATCATCGAGAGCTGCCAGACCCGCATCCTGCTCCCCAACGAGCGCGCCATCGAGCCGCAGATCACTGCCATCTACCGACGGTTCGGGCTCAACGACCGGCAGATCGAGATCCTCGCCCGGGCGATGCCGAAGCGCGACTATTATTGCCAGTCGCGCCGGGGCAATCGCCTCTTCGAGCTGGGCCTGTCGGACGTCGCGCTGGCGCTCTGCGCCGCGTCCTCCAAGTCCGATCAGGCAGCGATCGCCAGTACGGTCGCCGAGCATGGCCGCGACGGCTTCCTCACCGCCTGGCTCGATCGCCACGATCTCGGCTGGGCGGCCCAACTCATCCCCAACCTCGAAACTCTGGAGACCTCCTCATGACCTCGCGCCGCACGCGCGCGGTGCGCCTTGCCGCCGCGCTGCTCACCACCACCCTCGCCACAGCGCCATACCTCGCCACGCCGGCCCAGGCGCAGTGGGTCGTCTACGATCCGACGAACTATGCGCAGAACCTGCTCTCGGCGACCCGCGCGCTTCAGCAGATCAACAACCAGATCACCTCGCTGCAGAACGAGGCGACCATGTTGATGAACCAGGCCCGCAATCTCACGAGCCTGCCCTATTCCTCGCTCCAGCAGCTCCAGCAGTCGGTGCAGCGGACCCAGCAGCTCCTCGGCGAGGCGCAGCGGATCGCCTACAATGTCCAGAACATCGATCAGGCGTTCCGGACCACCTACGGCAATGCCTCGATGTCGGCATCCGACACGCAACTCGTCGCCGATGCGCGCGAACGCTGGCAGAACACCGTGGGCGGCTTGCAAGACGCCATGCGGGTGCAAGCCGGCGTCGTCGGCAACATCGACACAAACCGCATTCAGATGTCTGCGCTGGTCGGCCAAAGCCAAGGCGCCACCGGAGCGCTTCAGGCGACGCAGGCAGGAAATCAGCTTCTCGCGCTCCAGGCGCAGCAGCTCGCTGATCTCACCGCCGTCGTTTCCGCCAACGGCCGCGCCCAGGCGCTCGCCGTCGCGGAGCGCGCGGCGGCCGCCGAACAGGGCCGCGAACAGCGTCGCCGCTTTCTTACGCCTGGCAGCGGCTATCAGCCGGGCAACGCGCGGATGTTCCCGAACAGCGGCAACTGAGGACGCGGCGATGGACGGGAAATCGCTCGCACGCATCGGTGCGATCGTCTTCGTCGCGGTCGCGATCACGGCGACCGCGATCGAGATGAGCCGGAAGGAGGAAACGGCGGAGAGCTGGGCGACAACGCGGCCGGTCCCGACGCCGAACGATCCGCTGCGCACGGAACTGTTCCGCTGCCAGGCGCTCGGCGAGGCCGGCCCTCGCGATCCCGCCTGCCTGCGCGCCTGGGCCGAGAACCGTCGTCGCTTCCTCGCCCCCGGATCGCGACCGGCCGGGAGACTGCCGGACGCGACGGCTCCGTCTGAGCCAGCGCCTGCCGACGCGCAGCCGGGCGAGGCGCGATAGGCATGGGGAACACCGGCGTCATCGACCATTTCCTCGAGGTCTTCACCCGTTACATCGACGGCGGCTTCGGTCTGCTCGGCGGCGAGGTGACGTTCATCGCCACGACGCTGATTGTGATCGACGTGACGCTCGCGGCGCTCTTCTGGTCCTGGGGCGCCGATGACGACATCATCGCCCGACTGGTGAAGAAGACGCTGTTCGTCGGCGTTTTCGCCTACATCATCGGCAACTGGAACAACCTCGCCCGGATCATCTTCGAGAGCTTCGCCGGTCTCGGCCTGAAGGCGAGCGGCACCAGCTTCACCACGGCCGATCTTCTTCGCCCCGGCAAGGTCGCGCAGACCGGGCTCGATGCGGGACGGCCGCTGCTCGATTCGATCTCCGGGCTGATGGGCTATTGGAGCTTCTTCGAGAACTTCATCCAGATCGCCTGCATGTTCCTCGCCTGGGCGCTGGTGCTGCTCGCCTTCTTCATCCTCGCCATCCAGCTCTTCGTCACCCTGATCGAGTTCAAGCTGACGACGCTCGCCGGCTTCGTGCTGATCCCCTTCGGCCTGTTCGGAAAGTCCGCCTTCATGGCCGAACGGGTGCTCGGCAACCTCATCTCGTCCGGCATCAAGGTCCTCGTCCTCGCGGTCATCATCGGGATCGGATCGACCCTGTTCTCCGAATTCACGGCGGGCTTCGGGGGCGCCACGCCATCGGTCGACGAGGCGATGGCCATCGTCCTCGCAGCCCTCTCATTGCTCGGCCTTGGCATCTTCGGGCCCGGCATCGCGTCCGGCATCGTCTCGGGCGGTCCGCAGCTCAGCGCCGGCGCTGCCGTCGGCACGGGTCTCGCCGCCGGCGGCATGGTCGCGCTCGGAGCCGGCGCCGTGGGCGCCGCCGCGACAGGCGGCGCCTCCCTGGCAGGCGGGGCCGCCGCCGCCGCCCGCGGTGGCGCTGCCCTCGACTGGCGGCGCATCGACCGCCTACAGCCTCGGGGCCGCGGGGGCAGACGGGCGCTGCTAGCGTCGCCGCCGGTCTGGGCGGCGTCGCCCGGGCCGGCGGGAGTGCCGCGATCTCGCCCCTTCGTCGCGCCG
>NZ_ATDO01000053.1:0-42556 GCF_000445085.1 Sphingobium sp. HDIP04
TCGCGCCGCCTCCCGCGCCGCTGAAGGCATGCGCTCGAGCTTCAATGCCGGCGGCCGCGCGGTTCTTGGAGCCACGGGCGGCTCCACGACCGGTGGACCGAGCGCCGGCGGACCGGGGTCCGAAGATGCGGCTGCTACGGCAGGCGGCGGAGGCCCACCCGCCTGGGCGCAGCGCATGCGCCGCCGCCAGCAAATGTCCCATGCCGTCCAGGCGACGGCCCATGCCGTCCGCTCGGGTGATGCCCATGGCGGCGGCTCCTCCGTCAACCTGTCCGAAGGCGACCGCTGATGTTCAAACGACCCGCCACCCACTACGGCAAAACAGCCGAGCCCGAGACGCCCTACCAGCGCGCCGGCCAGATCTGGGACGACCGCATCGGCTCGGCCCGCGTCCAGGCGCGAAACTGGCGTCTTATGGCATTCGGCTCGCTCTTCCTCTCGGCCGGTTTCGCCGCGGCCCTGGTCTGGCAGTCCGCCCGGGGAACGGTCGTGCCCTGGGTGGTGCAGACCGATCGGCTCGGACAGGCGCAGGCGGTGGCGCCGGCCATGGCCGATTATCGCCCGACCGATCCGCAGATCGCTTTCCATCTGGCGCGCTTTATCGAGGAGGTCCGTTCAATCCCGGCCGACGCCATCATCGTCCGCCAGAACTGGCTGCGGGCCTACGACTTTACGACCGATCGAGGCGCTGCCGCCCTCAACGACTATGCACGCGCCAACGACCCGTTCACCAATGTCGGACGCCAGCAGGTCGCGGTCGAGGTCTCCAGCGTCATCCGCGCATCTCCCGACAGCTTTCGCGTCGCCTGGGTCGAGCGCCGCTACGAGAACGGCCAGCTCGCCACGACCGAACGATGGACCGCGATCCTGACGATCGTGATCCAGACACCACGCAATGCCGATGTCCTGCGGAAGAACCCGCTCGGCATCTACGTCAACGCCATCAACTGGTCACGGGAGCTTGGGCAATGAGGCCGTCGTTCCGTAAAGCCGGAATGCCGGCTTCACGCATCCAAGCATGTGCGCATCCACGGATCGGCACGCTGCCGGTCATTCTGCTCGCCACGACGGCGCTCGCTGGATGCGCGACCACGCACAAGCCGCCGGAGATCTCCTACGACAATGCCGCCCCCGCCGTGCAGACGGTCGATCCGCCGGCGCCCGTCACCGTCGTGGAGCTACCCCGGCCGCTTCCGCTTCCCGGCCAGATGAAGCCGGTCGAGCGCTCCCGGCAAGCGCCGGAACCCGCCGATCCGGCTGCACGGGTGAACCAGGCCAATGCCGCGGCGCGCGTGCAGCCCGTGCGCGACGGCTTCATCAATTCGATGCAGGTCTATCCGTTCACCCAGGGCGCGCTCTATCAGGTGTATACCGCGGTCGGGCAGATCACCGATATCGCGCTTCAGCCCGGTGAGCAGCTCGTCGGGTCCGGCCCGGTCGCCGCCGGAGACACCGTCCGCTGGATTATCGGCGACACGCTAAGCGGCTCGGGCGCGACGCAACAGGTCCATATCCTGGTCAAGCCGACGCGGCCGGAGCTGATGACGAACCTCATCATCAACACCACTCTGCGAACCTACCACATGGAGCTACGCTCGACCGAGCGCACCTACATGGCGTCGGTTTCCTGGCAATATCCCCAAGACCAGCTCATAGCGCTGCGTCGCCAGAATGCGCAGGCCGAGGCGACCCGTCCCGTCGCCACCGGCGTCGATCTGACCAACGTCAATTTCCGCTACGCGATCGAAGGCGATCGCGCGCCATGGCGGCCGCTTCGGGCCTTTGATGACGGACGGCAGGTGTTCATCGAATTCCCGCGCGGCATTGGCCAGGGTGAGATGCCGCCGCTGTTCGTCGTCGGTGCCGAAGGCAACACGTCCGAACTCGTCAACTACCGGGTCCGCTCGAACTACATGATCGTCGACCGCCTCTTCGCCGCCGCCGAGCTGCGCTTCGGTGCCGGCCGCGAGCAGAAGCGCGTCCGCATCGTCCGGACCGACGGGAGGCCGACCTCGTGAGCGACACCGATCCCCGCAGCGAGGAAAGTCCAGAGGAGGAGGCGCGGCCGCTGACCGGTGAGCCGCCGAGCCCGGCTGCGATGCGCCTGCGCGCCGAGCCGCCGCGCGTGACACGGCTCTCGCGCAAGGTTCTCGCCGGACTCGCTCTGGTCGCGAGCGTCGGCATCGGCGGCGCGCTCGTCTACGCGCTGCAAACCCGGGACGGCAGCCGACCGAATGAAGAACTCTACTCGACCGAGAACCGTCCGACCGCCGACGGGATTTCCGGCCTGCCGCGCGACTATAGCGGCGTGCCGCAGCTCGGCCCACCGCTGCCCGGCGACCTCGGCCGTCCGATGCTCGGCGCGCAGAACCGGGGTCAGCCCGTGCCTGCGCCCGGTGTCGCCGCGCCCAATCCTGGTCCAAACCCCGCGGAGCAGCGCCGTCTTCAGGAGCTGGAGGCCGCGAGGACCGCGCGCTTGTTTGCCTCGACAGAGACGAGATCCGCTGGTCCTGTAGCCGCTCCAGCGGCGCCGGACGCTGTTTCGCCGCCACCAACCCTGACAAATCTCGGCCTCGCCCCGCCGCCGGCGACGCCGACCGCCCAGGATCGGCAGAACGCCTTCCTCAACGCCGCCGCCGATCGCCGAACCGTGGCACCGGATCGCGTCGTGGCGCCGGCATCCCCCTATGTCCTCCAGGCCGGCGCCGTGATCTCGGCCGCTCTTCTCACCGGCATCCGCTCCGACCTTCCCGGGCAGATCACCGCCCAGGTGACGGAGAACATCTATGACAGCCCAACCGGCCGAGTCCTTCTCGTACCCCAGGGCACGCGCGTTGTCGGCCAGTACGACAACAACGTGCAGTTCGGGCAGAGCCGCGTGCTGCTGGTATGGAATCGGCTGATCTTTCCGAATGGTCGCTCGATCGTGCTCGAGCGACAGCCCGGCGCCGATTCCGAGGGATTTGCGGGTCTTCAGGACGGCGTTGATTACCACTGGTTTGAACTTGCCAAGGCCGCGGGACTGTCCACGCTGCTCAGCATCGGCTCCGAGCTCGCCATCGACGATGATGACCGCCTTCTGCGCGCTATCCGCAACGGCGGCCAGGACACCTTCAATCAGGCGGGCCAGGAGATCGTCCGCCGACAGCTCAACATCGCCCCGACGCTGACGATCCGGCCGGGCTTCCCGGTCCGCGTGATCGTCACGCGCGATCTCGTTCTCGAACCGTATGGAGGCTGAGCGTGGCCAAGCTGAAACTCGGAGCGATCACTGAAGACAAGCCGGTCAAGGTCTCCCTTGAACTGCCTGGAGCGCTGTTCCGCGACCTCCAGGAATATAGCGAGATCCTCGCGCAACAGGAGGGCGTGCCAGCGACGGAGCCGAGCAGGCTGATTGTCGCGATGGTGCAGCGCTTCATACAGACCGATAGGGGATTTGCCCGAGCCCGCAAGAACAAGATGCGCAATCCCTTGGAGGCTGATCGCGAGCGCTAGGCCCTCACGGCGCCATTCAAGCCGCGCCGCCCGGCCGCCACATCCCTGATGAGCCGCAGCATGCAACCCAGAGCGGGATTGGAGTTGGACGGCGACCAGACTGCGGAATATCGAAGCTGCTCGGGATCGCCGCCGATAGGGCGGAACGCGACACCCTCCGCCATGCCGTCCACGATGGAACCGCTCGTGAGCGTGATCCCGTATCCCATTGCGACGACGCTAAGGAGGCTTTGCCTGCTCACATCGTGAACATCGATCTTTGGGCTGAAGCCAGGCATTGAAAGCTTCCGGACCAGATAGTTGCGGATCTCCGGGCCGGCGCCACGTTGAGTGACGACAAAAACTTCGTCGCGAATATCCCGCCAGTGCAGCTCCTCGCGCTTCGCCAACCTATGGCTCGAGGGCAGTGCGACATAGATGCTCTCTGTCCAGAGCAACTGCACATCTTGCCCACTCGTTTTCGGCGTTCCGGCTAGGAATGAGATGTCGAGCTCGCCGGTCATCACGCGGGCGAGATCCTGCTCCGAAGATCCTTCGTGGAGGCAGACACGGATACGCGGGTAACGCCGGTGAAATTCCTTGAGCGCGAGGTGAAGGCGGCCTGCCGCCAAAGGGACGACCACTCCCACCTGCAACTCGCCCCGTTCCCCTTTGTGAACGGAAGCAGCGAGCAGGATGGCTTGACCGAGTTGATGCATGCCCGTGGACGCCTCTTCAAGGAAGAGCTGTCCAGCATTGGTGAGCTGAACCCCGCTCGGACTTCGATCGAAAATGCGAAAGCCGATGCGATGCTCCAAGAGCTGAACCCGCCGCGTCAGCGTTGATTGCGAGATATTCAGAGCGGCTGCGGCACGCCTGAAGCTTCGGTGCTGCGCGGCTGCGATCGCATATCGCAGATTCCGAAGGTCGAGCGACAGGTCCGGCATTTCCCCTCCTTAAGTTTGTTTATCGGCCGGACGCCGGAGAGGACATCAGTCGCGGCCTTCTCCTTTCAATGGTCTTTCTGCGGATCGCCTCGTTTCGGCCGAACGCCATAGCCGTTGAGGAACAGGTCGACTGCATCGACCACTTCTCTCTCAATCTCAACTTCAGAGGCGCCTGGCTGCCAGCTACACATGTGCCGCATGACCAAGCCGCATATACATAAGCTGTGAAGCTGCTCCGCCGCTCGCAGGCTATCCGACGCGCGAAGCCGGCCTGCGCGGATTTCGTCCTCAAGGAGACCGGCCAGCACGCTGTGCTGGCGGCGCGGGACGCACTTGTAGAACTCGCGGCCAAGCTCCGGAAAGCGCCGACCTTCGGCCGCCATGAGACGAAACAGCGTAGCCGCCGTTGGCGAAAGCATCGCCCGCATGAACTCGGCGCAATAGCAGATTAGTACGCTTCTCGGATCACCCGACCAGTCTGGCCTGCGAACCGGCGTGCTCTCTTCGATCCAAGCGGTGAGCGCTGCCGCGAACAAGTCCTTCTTCGAGGGGAAATAGGCCCAGAGCGTAGCCTTAGACCCACCCATCCGCGCGGCGATGGCCGACATTGACGTGCCGCCAAATCCCTGCTCGCTGAACGCCTGCTGTGCGATCGCCACAATCGCCGAGCGGCGCTCTCCGCGCTTGTCGTGACGCCGATTGACCCTTCCAGACCTCGGCGAACTTCCTTGGCGCACCATTACACTCGTCCGATGGCACTTGCCCGATCCGCAGGCCGGTCCGAGCCGGCCCGTCTGTCTCCAGCGATGATGCGCGACACGAGACCGCCTCAGTGGCTCACCTGCTTCAGCGGTCCTTTGGGCCGCTTCGCGAGCCAGACCACGGCAGCGAAGACCAGGATCAGGATCGTCGCCATCGCATAGAAGTCGTTGGTGGCGAGCATCACAGCCTGCATATCGACCATTCTCGAGAAGGCGGCGAGCCCTGAACCGGACTGCAACCCAGGCAGAGCCGCGGGAGCCGTCGAGGGGTCGATGATCGCAACCAGCTCGGCGCGGTTTCCTTTCGTCGCATTCTCCCAATAAGTCGAGGTCAACGACGCGCCGACGGCCATCGCCATGATGCGAATGAAGTTCTGCAACCCAGATCCGTTCGCAATCTTTTCGGGTGGAAGTTCCGACACCCCAAGCGACGTGAGCGTGACAAGGCAAGCCGGGACGCCGGCGCCGAGCACGAACATGGGAATTGCGACCGACATGAAATCGGCCTGCGCGTTCAGATGAGCGCGCATGAAGAAGGAGATGGCCAGAACCACCATGCCGTAGGTGACGATCAGGCGCGGGTCGATCTTCGACATCAACCGACCGACAATAGGCGCGGTCAAAACGGCCAGAATTCCCATCGGAGCGGTGGCAAAGCCCGCCCATGTCGCGGTGTAGCCCATCATCTGTTGGAGCCAAAGTGGGGTCAGCACGATATTTCCGAAGAACAGCCCGAACATTAGTCCCAGCGAAAGGGTCGAAACGAGCCAGGTGCGGTTTCGGAAAACCGATAGATCGATCACCGGGTCATCGTCGGTCAGCTCCCACAGGATCAGCGCGCCGAGCGCGATGCCAGCAACGATCGCCATCCAGACGATGAACGAAGACGAGAACCAGTCCAGTTCGCGCCCCTTGTCGATCATTGTCTGGAAGGCGCTGACGAACACGACGAGGAGGAGAAGGCCGACAATGTCAATCCGGCTGCGCGTGATGGCCGTCTCCCGATTGTGCATGAGCCACCAGGCAACACTGCCGACAGCGATCCCGAAGAAGATGTTGATATAAAAGATCCAACCCCAATGATAATTGTCGGAGATATAGCCGCCGAGGATCGGGCCGAAGATGGGCGCAACCACCGTCGTCATGCCCCAGATCGCCAAAGCTATGTTGGCCTTGTCCTTGGGAAATATAGAAATCAGTAGCGTGGAGGAAAGCGGGATAATCGGACCGCCCGCGAAGCCCTGGAGGATGCGGAACAGCACGAGGAAGCCCAGCGAACCCGACAGCCCGCACAGGATCGAGCAGATCACGAAGGCTACGACGCAGGCCGTGAACAGCCGCACTTCTCCGAACCTGCGCGAGAGCCAGCCCGTGATCGGAACCGTGATGGCCTCGGCGACCGCATAGGCCGTAATGATCCACGTCCCTTCGGTCGTCGAAACGCCCAGGTCGCCCGAAATCGTCGGCATCGCGACATTGGCGATCGTCGTGTCGAGCACGACCATGAAGTTGCCGAAGGACAAAGCGGCCGCCGCCATGACGAGCTTTGCGCCCGTCAACGGCGGATAACCGCTCCCTTCGTGCTCTCCACCCTTCGCGGACATCTCAATGCGCCCCCGACAAGTCGATCGTCGCGTGCATGGAGAGCCCCACGCGCAGCGGGTGTTCCTGCAACTCTCTCGGGTCGAGCCGAATGCGGACGGGGAGCCGCTGTACAACCTTGATCCAGTTGCCGGTCGCATTCTGTGCCGGGATCGCCGCGAAAGCCGACCCCGAGCCACCCGCGAACCCTTCCACGCGACCGTGATACACAACATCCGAGCCGTAGAGGTCCGACGTCAGCGTCACGGGGAGTCCCGGTCGAACCTGACTGAGTTGCCCCTCCTTAAAGTTGGCATCCACGTACATGTTCTGCACGGGAACAACGACCATGATCGGCACGCCCGGCTGGACGCGTTGCCCGACCGCGACATGGCGCTGATCCACTACCCCATCGACGGGCGCCCGGATCACCGCTCGCGAGAGGTCGACACGCGCCTGGTCAAGCCGCGCCGTAGCCGCAAGGACCTCCGGATTTGTCTCGACGGTCGTGTCCTCAAATAGGACCTGATTGGCGCGACGAGCGCCAGAGGCCGCATTCCGGGCCGCTTCCGCGGCTGCAATGCGCGCCCTTGCTTGCTCCACGGCCGCCTGCGCGACCCGGACCGCAGTCTGTGCATCGCTCAATTCCTGCTGCGAAATCGCGCCAGGGCCCGCGAGCCGGCGCCGCCGGCGTTCGTCAAGCTGGGCCTTGTCGAGATCGGCCTGTGCGCGAACCAAATCGGCGCGTGCAGTCGCTTCGTCGGCAGCTCGCACGGCTACCTGCCCAGCCAGATTGGCGTCGGTCTCCTGGACCTGCCGGACCTGCCGACGCGCCCGCCCTAAGGCTGCCTCAGCTTGTGCGACGGCAAGGCGCAAATCCGTATCATCCAGTTCAGCCAAGACGTCGCCAGCGCGAACAGCTTGCGTGTTGACGACCAGCACCCGCTTGACCGGGCCGCCGACGAGAGGCGTGACCTGCGCCACCTCGACATTCGTGTAGGCGTTCTCCGTCGACTCGGTGTCACCCGCGATGAAGGTCGCCCAGATCCACCAAGATAGGGCGATAAGAACGAGGCCCCCTCCGAAAAAGAGGAAAAGCCGCTTTCGCTTCTGGCTCTTGGGCGATGGGGGGTTTTCGGGAGTATTGTGATCTTGATCGAGGGTGACGTCCGTCATCGGCTTTTCCCAGTCATGAATTGGTGTCACGGGCTGGAACAGCCGCTCTGAAGCCGCCGCCCAGGGCTTTCGCCAAGGCAATGTCGAGGATGAAGCCCCGTAGACGCAGGGCGGCCGCTTGCTCACGAGCACTCAGAAGAGCGTCCTCGCTGATGAGCACTCTCTGGTAGTCGGACAGCCCGCCCTCGTAGCGCATTTTCGCGAGGCGATACGCCGCCTCCTGACGCGCGACGGAGGCGTTGGTCCGATCCACTCGTTCGCGCAGCGCGCGCAGGGACGTCGCGGCGTCAGCCGCATGATGCAAGGCTTGAAGAAGCGTCTCGTTATAGGTGGCGACGGCAGTATCGTACTCACCGCGAGCGCCGCGATATCGTGCGCTCAACCGGCCACCGTCAAAGATAGGCAGGCTGATCGCCGGCCCGACCGAACCGATCACCGATTCGGACCTGAACAAATTGTCGAGTCCGAACGACGCAAGGCCTATCAAGCCGCTGATGTTGACGTTCGGATAGAAACCCGCGCGTGCTACACCGATTCGCTCAGCCGCAGCCTCAACACGCCACCTTGCAGATACGACCTCGGGATTCCGGCCGACAAGTTCGATAGGAATGTTCGCGGGTAGAGCGTCGGGACGCCGCGTCGTCAGCGACGGCGGCTCAATCGCCAGTCCGCGATCCGGTCCTGCGCCAACCAAGGCCGCAAGGGCGTTTCGGCCGAGTCCGATCGCCTCGTTGATCGCCGCGAGCTGAGCTTCAGCAGCATCGACACCGCCTTCGGCCTGCTCCACAGATGTGCGCGGCTCGAGACCAGCATCGAACCGCCGCACGACTAAGTCCCGTGTCTCACGACGTATTCGGACCGCATCTGCGGCGACGTCGCGACGGACCAGCAGTTGAGCAAAGTCAACGTAAGCCGTGGACACCGCTGAAGCTAGGGCCAATCGCGCCGCCGCCTCATCCGCCTCGGCCGCCGTTCTCGCCGACACGGCTGCGCGTAATGCCGAACTGTTCTTTCCCCAAAGATCAAGCTCCCAACTCATGTTCACCAGGCCCGCTAGCAGCCAGTGCCAATCGCCATCAGTAGGGAGTCCGATACTTTGCGTGAGACGAGAGTCGCGCGCGGTCGCGGTGGCGCCGACGCTTGGCAAGAGCGCGGCTCGCGCAAGATCTGCTTGAGAAACAGCTATCCGGATGCGTGCGGCTGCTTGCGCGACTGTGGGTGAACCCTGCAAGGCCTCCCCCACCAGTGTATCAAGCTGCGTGTCTCCAAACGTCCGCCACCAATCGTCCTGGGGCCAGGCCTGGGACGTACCGGCAAGTGAGCGCGTCGCTGCAAAGGCGCCGGGCTGGGCTGGATCAGGCCGAGGTCCCAAGTCCGGGACAGTCGCGCATCCGCCTAACCCACCCACAAGCACAAGAATCGCTATTCGCCGCATCGTCCACCGCCGGTAATGCTCGTTACCGGCTTGACTGGTAAGGTAACGTACATTACCAGTCAAGAGGGAAAAGCGAACGGAGTTGCCAATGGTTGCCGATAGCCGCGCGAAGCGCCCGTCCCAGGATAGCCGGCGAACCGCCATCCTCGAAGCAGCCGCGCAGGTCTTCTTTGAGCAGGGCTATGCGGCGACGAGCATCGACGCGATCATCGAGCGCATCGGGGGCTCAAAGCGCAACATCTACAATGAGTTCGGGAACAAAGAGGGCCTCTTTACTGCGCTCGTTTCTGAAAGCGCCGACACCGCGCTTTCTGCGCTGTCCGTCGGCGGATTCGAGGGCCGCAGCCTGAACGAGGTTCTGCTCGAATTCGGCCGGCGTTTGCTTGAAATCTACATGTCACCGGGCCTGATCGGGGTCTATCGCTCGATCATGCCTGAGGCGTTGCGCTTCCCTGAACTCGCCAAGGATTTCTTCGACAAGGGACCTGGCCGAGCTTCAGACCGCCTTGCGGAAGTCTTGGCAGAGGCAAGGGATCGCGGCGAAATCGATCTCGATGATTGTCACGCAGCGGCGGACCATTTCGTCGGCATGTTCCGTGACAATCTCCACCTGCGCGTGGTGCTCGGTCTGCGGCCTCCGCCGTCGCCGGCAGAGGCCGAAGCAGCGGTGACATCCGCCGTCGGGATCTTCCTGCACGGCATCTATGGCATTGATCGCGCCGGCCGGCCCAAAGGACGGTGAGCAATGGCTGCGGACTCGGAACAGCCGCCGGGCGATCATGTCGGTGCTCCATCCGACTCGGCCTCCGACCGCCATCGGCGTTGCTACCTTTGGTGTCGCAGTCCGGTCGCGAACGACAATGAGATCGCCGCACGCAATTCCTCTGAGAGTTTCGCAGCAGGCGATGAAGAGGAAGTCGAACGGGAAGAGACGTCTGTAAGGTCCAGCGAGCTGTCATCACTCGAATGGACAGTCTTAAAGCTCGCCCTGACCGACAACTTGGCAAGCATATTGGACGAATCCAGGCTGCGCAGGTGTCTTCGAATCCTCTTTGGGACCCGACAAGCCAATCGTCTGGCGGATCCGCGTCTTGAGGCTCTTCGTCGCTTCGTCGTCCTAAGGCACCTGCGAACACCCGATGATGCTGATGAATATGACCTGATCAGACGAGCAGGATTTGAAGCCGCCCAGATCGGCGAGATAGCGCGGCACGTCACGCCGCGCGCCACAAGGCGACACGGCATCTTCTCAAGACTGTCGGCGGCGCGCCCCTCTCTATACCGGAAGGAGCATGGCATGAACGGCGAAAGGACCGAGGACTCCCCAGGCGGAAGCGGACAGCAGGATGACATGCTGCATACGCTCAGCGCGAAGCTCGACGACTCGAGCGAGACGCTCAACGGCATCGACCCCGTCCTCAAACGTGGAGGGTATTCCAAGCAGGAAATCCTCTCGGCCTTCGGTAGCATCGACGATCTCCTCGTCACGATCGCGGAGCGCAAGGCAGCCTTGCTCTCCGATCCTCTCGTCAACTGCGGGCAGATCATCGACGTGGAATTTGCGCGTCGTGTCCTGACGAACTTTGGCATTTTGGCATGGAAAGAATATTCCACATCCATCATCGCTCTCGTGCGCTTGATGGTCGCTGAAGGGGCGCACAGCCCCGACCTGAGAAAGCGCGTCTACGAGGCCGGTCCGTCCTCAGTCGCTTTCGAACTCTGCCAGTTCTTCGCCAAGGCGCATAGAGCAGGCGTCCTCAACGTTCCGCAGGCCGGTCTGGCCGCCGAGCAATTGCTCGGCATGCTCAGAGAGCCGCTTTATGAGGCGCTTGTGCTGAATCCCGCCGCCGCCTCTGCATGCGACGGTTCCGGAGCGGTCGCAGCGAGCGTGGACCTCATTCTAGACGGCTGCAAGCGGAGGCGGGCGCCGTGATCCCAAGCGACGAAACCGCGCAGGTACGAGCCGCCCGATTTCGGCGCCGGGACCATCCTACCCTCCATCAGAAGGCGGTACCAGGCGTCCCCCGCGACCTTGCCAACAGCATCGACGAGAACGGCTCCCTCGTTACCGTTCCGCCCGTAGACTGGATCGTCTGCTTCGTTCCCGGGCTTCAGTCGCAGTGGTGGCACCGCTTCGTGCTCAGCAAACACAAGCACGTCTATGCAATGCGACCAACAAGCACCGGAAGCTGGCTCCTCGTTGAGCCGTGGTGGACGCGCATGATGGTGACAATTCTGCCGCCCGCAGACGCCGTCAAGTTCCTGCGCTGGGGCGGCACCGGCGACATTCTCAGGGTTCGTGAAGCGGTGCCCGGACACGCCAGCCAACTCCGCGGCTGGTCGAATTGCGCCGTTCTCACTGCATTCGTCCTCGGCCGCCGGAGCTGGACCTGGACACCCCACGGGCTCTTCCGCCGCCTGCTTAGAGAGACGTCAACCCGTCGCGAGAATGTCGAAGATCTCCTCGTCGAGCAATTCACGAGAGTCATCAGCCAGCATTCCGCCGACGCGCTCGCCGTGAGCGCGGATCAGCTATCGCTTCCTTTAGAGGAGCTTCTGACGATCATCGGGCGCAACCTGCTCGAGGCGATGATGACTCCCTCGCTTATCGAGGTCTGCTACACTGCCATCCTTGAGGCGGAGCGTTATCCCGCCGCTACACGAGTCTACGCGGAACACGGCCCCAAACGCGCAATCGCTGTCGTATCCAGGATTTTGGACAGGGCCGTCTGCGACGGCCACATTGATCTCGTCGACTGCGAAGCCGGCGCCCGGCGGTTCCTCGCGATGCTCCGTGGAGACGTCCATTTGCAAGCTGTCCTTCAGATCGGCCGGATTCCGACGCCTGCTGAACTCGATCTGAGGGCGCGCACGACTGTAAAGAGATTCGTCCGCGGCGCGCGCGATGATCGCGCGACAAGTCGTGACACGGACGGCAGAGAGCGAGGTGCAATGTCATGCAGGTCGGAACAAGATCGAGCGTGACCAAACTCATGAAGAGGCGCACACCTAATCCAACGCATCCATCAGCGCGCGGACGACCTCAGAACCATTCTGAAGGCGCGATCTATCTCGAGCATGACCGCTCTCCCGGCGAAGGCGGCGCAATCGACGGCCGGTTAAATGGAAGAATGGAAGCGGGCTCGTATAGCGATTTAAGCCAGCAGGGTTGCTCTACAAATCCGGCGCACAAATTGTTCGATAGCGTCCGCATTCTCCGACTTCGTCGGATCGAGGCCGGTCATACGCTGCAGCATCTCAGGTGCCGTACGGAACATCCGCACCTGGCTGAGGATTGTAAAGGCCTTTAGGCGAATTTCGGTGCTGCTCCATAGCCCCCGGCCGAGCTGCGCCATTACGTCAATCAGCCGGTCGCCCACACGCTCCAATACGGCGGAGTAGAGAATATCGAACGCATCCGTCGGCTCCAGTTGTTCGCGCAAAATGAATCTCGCCCACGGCGCACTTTGGTCATCCAGCATCAGATGAAGGAGATCGACGACGAGTTCATCGATCTTCTCGATAGCTGCCTCTCCGTCCAGTTCGCCGTCCAGGCTTGCCCTCTCTAGGGTTGGAGCAAGCACACGCTCACAGCGCTCTGCAATGTGATAGGCCGCAGCGAGGTAGATGCCTTCCTTTCCGCCATAGTGATAGGTAATCGACGACATCGCAGTTCCGGCAGCCGCCGCGATCGCTCGCGTACTAGCACCGCAAATCCCGTGCCGTCCGAACTGATCAATTGCTGCATCCAGCACGCGATCACCACATGAAGGCGTCAACCCACGCTTCGGCATAGCCAGTCCAATAAACCTGGAAACCGATAAGCTCAATCTCGCGCGCGCCCCCGTCGCGCGGGAAATTTCGACGTGCG
The DNA here is from genome assembly GCF_000445085.1 of Sphingobium sp. HDIP04. Taxonomy (NCBI): domain Bacteria; kingdom Pseudomonadati; phylum Pseudomonadota; class Alphaproteobacteria; order Sphingomonadales; family Sphingobiaceae; genus Sphingobium; species Sphingobium sp. HDIP04. The sequence continues at coordinate 13,246 of NZ_ATDO01000053.1, forward strand.
CCCGCCAGCACGGCAAGCTGGCACGAAACGAAATGTGCATCCCGCCGCTCGCTTCATATTGACCGAGTGTTCCGCTATGGAACCCACTACGCTGTCAACCGAACCGTTCGGTATGACACGAATCCCAGAGCCAGTGGCTTGGAGCGGAGCTATGTCGGGCAGAGAAAACGCAGGAATGACGATGGCGAGCCAGCAATCCAGCGATAAACGCACGCACATTCTCAATGTCGCGGGAAGATTGTTTCTCGAGAACGGTTTCGCTGGTACATCGATGGGCGATATCGCGAAAGCAGGGGCCGGCTCGAAAGGCACGCTCTACACCTACTTCGATAGCAAGGAGCAGATGTTCGACGAGTTCATGCACTCGGAAATCGAGGCGCGGGCGAACCTCGTCTTTGAGCTGCCAGAACATACCGAAAATCCGGCCGCGGCTCTACGCGAGCTAGGTGTCAGATATTTGAAGCTGACCACTCATCCGACCGTCTCGGCGATCCTGCGCCTAGTCATCGCAGAGGCAAGCCGGTTCCCGAAGATTGGAAAGCTATTCTACGATGGCGGCCCGAAGGCCGCACACGATAAGCTCACAGCTTTCCTGCATCGTTGCGTCGAGCAAGGTCACTTCGCGATTCCAGATGTCTCACTCGCAGCGTCTCAGTTCGTTCGCCTTTGCCAGGCGGATATCTGGCTCGAGTTTCTGCTCTGTGTCCGCGAGGCCCCGGATAGCGGCGAAATCAACTACTTGGTCGACTCAGCAGTTGAGGCGTTCGCGGCCGCTTACGGCCGGAGATCAGGAGCATCCGCGCCGCAGTCGCATCAATAGGCATCACCTAGCAGCGCGGTGACGAAGTCGGTTTTCAGCCGGGTCTGTCAGCGCCCTCAGGGGTAAAAACGATGAGGAGCATGGCCCTTTCTCCGTCGAACTCGGCGACGAGGGCGATGACGAGCGCAACATCGGTCTGAACTACGAACAAGAATGCCTTGGATGCGCCCCTGGCGCCCCTCGGAGTGCCGCAACCGAACAGGGCGCGCATGAGAATGCCAAGATTGAACCCGGCGACGTGGATCAAATAACGCTTGTGAACATTCTCGCGCCCGCGCAGCCACGCGCGGCGCATGCCGCCGCGATCCAGGACGTGGGCAAAGCTACGCTCGACCATCTCACCACGCTTGCGCATCGCCTTGCGTCCGACGGCGGATTTCAGGCGAGACCGATTGGCGTAGACGGCCTTCTGGGCAGCCTCGTCGCCGTGCCAGCGCAGATATCCATTCGGCGGTGCCGGCTCGGCGATGCGCGTCTTCCAGATGTCGCCGTCGAGACCCTTGAGGAGCTCGCGCGAATGATAGCCTTTATCGGTCACAAGATCGCAGGGATCCCCGGACGTCGGCGCCAGGCCAATGTCGGCGAGGTTGCGTGCTGCCGTCTCCAGCGTGGCGTCGAGCGTTGTCGTGTCGCCCTTGTCGGCCGGGTGGATCGGCGCTGCCACGATAACACCCGTGTCGAGATCGACCGCGTGTTCGGGCTTGTAGGCCAGACGCGTCGAGCCGTTCTTCATCCGCGCGACCTTCGCGTCGGGATCGGTCTTGCTCGCCCAGTCCGCATTCGACAGCTTCTTGCCCTTGCGTTTGCGATCGAGCCGGACAAGGTCGTCGATCGTCGGCGTGTCGATGCCGCTCTCTTGCGCCATGCGCACCAGCATCTCGCGGTAGGTCTCGCCATTGTCACGCCGCACGATGGTACGCAGCGCGGCGTTCGCCTCCATGGTCGAGCCATCGACGCCGATCCGCTCGCCTTTCACCAGATCGTGCCCGGCGACGAGGGCCAGTACCCAGCCGAAGATCTGGTCATGTACCTCGTGCGGCAGGCGGCTCCGCGTCTTCGACAACCAGCTATGATCAGGGACCTTGTCGCGGCTCGACAGTCGCAGGAACTCCCGCAGCGACAGCGAATCCGAACAGCGCCAGACAATCCCGCGTTCGCTGTCGATGCCCTCGAAATAGCCGATCAGCAGCATGCGGAAATAGCGGCCCGGCGGCAGCGACGGGGCTCCCATCCGCGGCGCATAATAGGGCTTGCACGTCTTCTCGACAAAGCCATCGAAGCCCGCCTCGGCCAGCAGCTTCTGGAGCTTGTCGTAGAAAACATGCCCCGGTGAACGCGGTATCTCCGCCCACGTCACGATCAAATCGGACTGGACCTCGCTATCACGCCCCATCGCCATCGCCGCTAACCCGCCAGACAATCCCACTGCCGCACTGAATCAGCCACCGCCGACTTCGTCAACGGCCTGTTAGCGGTGATCTCGGATACTGGAGATGGCAGCCGCAACGCTCCAGTTTCGCAGGTGGAAAATGCGTCTGGGAATGTGGCCTTGAGCTTGGCGACACTTCGGTCTGATAGCGAATAGCCGACGGTAGGATTAGGATAGATCCGGGTTAGGGTAGAGGGCGCCAGGCCAGAACGGCGTGCAATCTGGCTTGCTGAAAACCCGGTTTCCTTGACCAGGCAGCCAACCAGGTTGCGGGCTCTATCCTGATCCCATTCATCGACAAAAGACATGTGTTTGCGCCCGCATTTTTTTAGCGCGACATTCGACGGCGGCCGGTTGATCCGGGCGCCCTCCCGCCGCACCTGCATCATTATGCGCTTCCGACGCATCGGCGCAAATAATAATAGCGCAAATAAGCAAGCGCATATTTGCGCAAACTTTTACAAAATGGCGCACCTGCGCAGCGGATCAAGCTTGCATACGACCAGTTCTGTCATTTTATACGCCATTGCGCTGCAAAAAAGATTTGCGCGGTTTGCTTTCAGTGAATAGGTGTTTGCGAATGTTGCGCACATTTGCGCAACGGCAGGTGTTTGGGGGCGTTCCAAACAGTATCGATGCACGGCCGATTGCGTCCGTACAGCGCTGCTGCTCGTCGTTCACCACCCAATCCACCTGAGAAGCGCAGGCAATAGGGGTTTTGAATGAATAAGAATTCGAGGTTCAACCGGATGCTGCTGTTGTCAGCTTCCATACCGGCGGCGGCATTGCTCGCAAACGCCGGTGGCGCGTTGGCGGCTCCCGCCACCGTGAACGTACCGAGCGGCGCAGGGACCGGCGCGGCCGTGAACGCCGACATTGCCACGGCCATTACGACGCCGGCCAATCCTGATCTGACGGTAACGATCGCGAACGGCGCGGACATCAGCGGCGCGAATATCGGTTATGATTTCGTTGCGGGCGGCTTTGCTGCAGGCGAGGGCGATGGCGCGGTCATCGTCAACAATGATGGCAATGTGACCGGCCTGAGCTTCGGCGGTGTCGGCGCGGCCAGTGCGTCCAACAGCTTCACGGCGACCAACAACGGCGAAGTGGCAGGCAGCATCAGCGCCTCCAACTTCGGCGGCGCAGTTTCCGTCACCAACAACAATCTGGTTGGTGGCAGCATCAACGGCTCCGCGTTCGGCAGCGTCACGCTCGCCAACGGCGTCGCGGGCCAGGTCGACAGCCTGAACGGCCAGGGTCTCGGCGCGGGCACGGTGCAGATCACCAATGATGGTGCAGTCGACGATGATGTGTTCGGCTCGGCCTCGACCGGCACCGTCGGTATCGTCAACAACGGCGACATTGCGGGCGATGTTGATGCCGTCACGACAGAAGGCGCGATCTCCATCGCGAACGCGAGCACCGGTCGCATCAGCGGCGATGTCTTTGCCGGTTCGGATCAGGGCGCGATCACCATCGCCAACAACGGTCAGGTGCTCGGTCAAACCAACGCGGTGAGCCAGGACACGGTGTTCACTTCGACGGGCCCGACCACCACGGTTTCCGGCACGACCACGACGACACAGTCGAGCTTCTCTCAGCAGACGGTCGGCGGCGATATCGACGGGACCTATGCCGGCATCAACGGCTCACTGAACTTCGGCACGGGTAATGACGGCAGCGTCAGCCAGTTCACCGGGGGGAACAGCACGGCCACGGTGAGCGGAGCGGTCTATGGCGATCTCTCTTCGACCGCCCAGGGCTTCTCGACCACTGGCTAAAACGTCTCGGTTGTCACCGACTCGCGCGATGCCGCAGGCACCGGTTCCGTCATCAGCAGCAGCACCAACACGCAGCAGACGGTCGCCACCGGCGGCACGAGCACGGTGAACATCAGCGGCACGGTGGCTCCTGGCGATTCCAGCCGGAACGGTAATGTCACTTCCTTCGGCAATGCTGGCAGCAGCGTCGCTCTGAACGGTGGCAAGGTGTCGGGGAACGTCTCCTCGACCAGCCAGGGCCTGACCAGCGGTTTTGAGTTCAGCTCGGAAACGACCGACAATTATGATGCCGGCGTGTTCCAGGGCTCCAGCTCGACCAGCGGTTTCGAGTTCACGCAGAGCCAGGCTGGCGGCGACGCCTCGGTCACGCTCCAGGGAACGAGCCTGGTCGGCGGGAATGTCGACGTCAACGGTGTGACTTCCGCCACGGCGACGATTGGTTCGGCGGCGACCGTCGAACAGGATGTTTTCGTCAACAGCTTCGTGTCGGGCGACCAGTCATTCGCCTCTTCCAGCTCCAGCACCACAGACGCTGCGGGTGATGGCACGGCTGTCAGCTCCACTCTCTCCAGCTCGACAGCCGCTGCCAATGCAGGCAACGCGACGCTTGCCAATGCCGGACGAGTGGACGGCGATGCCACGGTTGGTGCGAGCTTCGGCAATGCCGCCGCCACCATCACGGGCACCGTAGGCGGTTCGGTAAGCGCTTTCGCCGGCACCACCATCGGTAGCACCGAAAATATTTCTGAGTTCACGCTTGATGGTGGCATCGGCACTCAGACCACTGCAACCTTCCGCGAGAATTCGGAAGATGTGGGCGGTACGGCTAGCGTTGTTGTCGACACGGCGGCCGCGCTGCAAGGCAAGGGCGTGCCGAGCGTCGCAGGCGATGTGAACGCTTCGGGCATCGGCGGCGCCTCGATCGCCATTGGTGCAGGCAGCGTTGTTGGCAATGCCGATCTCAGCAGCGGTGGCAATCTGTTCGCCAGCAGCCTTGGCGAAAGCATCTCGGAAGAGACCGTCACCACTTTCGCGGCTAACGGCTTCACGCCCGCCAGCCAGGTATCCACGACCAGCTTCGGTTCCGTGGGTGGCGCGGCTTCGGTCACCAACGATGGTACTGCCATTGGCGACGTGGAAGTTGAGGGCTTGACCTCTGCTTCGCTCGTCAACAACGGCGTGCTGGGCTCGGGCGGAAACCTGTTCAGTGTTTCGGCTCTGGACTCCGAAGCGAGCATCACGATCACCGACACGAATCCGACGGATGCCGGTTCGCGCACGATCGTTGCTACGGTCAATGCTTCGCCGGTCGGTGGCAATGCCAGCTTCACCAACAGCGGTGTGGCCCTGGGTAATGTCGAACTCGCCGGCCTCACTGGCGCGGTTACCAACAATGGCGTTCTCGCTGGTACGACCACCCTTGGTGAAGCGCAGTTCAGTGGCTCGGCAACGGTCAACGCGACGATCAACACCACCGACGTCAGCGTCGATCCGGTGCTGGCCTCCCAGACCTATACGATCGACCAGAATGGCGTGTCGCGCGGCTTCGTCGTGACAGGTGCCACCATCTCGCAGGATGAGGTCACCTCGGCCCTGGCCTCGCAGCTGTCTCCGTTGGTGCCGCTCGATGCCTCGCTGGTTGACCCGGCGACGTTCAACCTGACGGTGAACGGGCAGGCAGCGGTCAAGACGGCTGACATCAATGCGACGGTCAACCTCAACAACGGCTCGATCACGCTTGGCGACATTGACGCCCAGCGCGATGACAGCGGCGCTTACCTGACCAACACCACCGTCAACCTGAACGGCAGCGGCTTCCTAGGCGCGAGCGAGTTCAAGCCGACGGCTCCGGCAGTTACGAACTACAGCCCCGTGGCGCAATTGCCTGAAGAAGCTGAAGGTCTGTTCTCCCCGACTGGCGTCCGCGTGCTGGGCGTCAACGAGTTGAACAAAACCGGCACCGGCACTTTCGTCGTCACTGGCGCCGAATATGTCCCGGCGGAAGGCGCGACCCCGGCTGCCTGGACGCTCGACGTCAACAACTTCAACGTGAAGGCGGGTGAAGTTCAGCTGGATGTCGTGGGCTCGGACGACGCCGTGTTCGGCATCAAGGGCAACATCAATAATGATGCCACCCTTGTCCTTGGGCGTCGTGCACCGACCTTCGTTCAGACCGTCGGTAACAGCATCGTCACTCCGGGTCCGGAAGCGATCAAGGGCATCGAAATCCACCAGCAGGGCAACTACAACCAGAGCGCCAGCGGCACGACGGTAGTGGGTGTCAACCCCTCGCTGGTTCGTTTCGGCAACCTGTCGGTCGGCAATGCCGGTTCCTCGCCTGAGGTGTTGGGCCCGATCACCGGTGGTGTGAACGTCCCTTACTTCACCACTCCGACCAATGCCGGCGTCTTCTCGACCCCGTCTTCGGTCTCGGTGGATGGCAACCTGAACCTGGCCGGCAAGGTCGCGGTGACGGTGTCGAAGGACAGCCTCTATTCGACGGGTGACGGCTATACGCTCTTCACCTACACCGGCACCGGGGATGTCACGGCGACGGCCGCTTCATCGCTCGCTTCGCCCTTCGTCACCTTCGGCCTGAAGCATGACGCGACGGCCAAGACGGTATCGATCGAGGCGACCCGCAAGAGCTACGCCACCGGCGCGACCAATGCCAATGCGGCTTCGGCCGCAGTGGGCCTTGACAGCGCTCTGGCCGATGTCATCGCCCGGGTGAAGACCGACGCCGCTGGCGGCAACGGCTTTGCGACGGTGACGGAGATCGCCAATGCTCAGGACATCGCCAACATCGCTGCTGGGCTTGATTGGCGCCTGAACAGCGCACAGGCGGCGCAGGTTTTCAACGAGCTTTCCTCGGCTGAGATCTACGGTTCGCTTGCCGCTGTCGATCAGAACGCGGTCTTCAACACCACCGTCAACCGCCTGGCCGCTCGTCGCAGCTATGGTGAGGCGCTGGGCACCCAGCTCTGGTTCAACCCCTCGGCGAACTTCGCCAAGACGGGCGGCACCAAGTCGGGCGCGTCGAAGATCAAGACCAACAGCTATGGTGGTGCGTTCGGTATCGACGTCGCCTATCAGGACGATGGTGCCTTCGGCATCGGCTTTGGCTATGGCCAGCATGATGTGACCGCTCAGGGGTCGCCGGAAGAAGCGCAGGTTCGCACCTACACGATCGGTGCCTATGCGACCCAGGGCTTCGGCCCCTTCTACGGCAGCTTCCAGTTCGCATACGGCTTCTCGAAGTTCGAAGTCGAACGTGACCTGACCCTGCTGGCTCGCACGATCAAGGGCGACTTCAAGGGCAAGCAACTGGATGCGAGCATCGAGCTGGGCTATGACTTCGCTGCCGGCGGCAGCCTGGTTGTGACGCCCTACGGTAAGCTGGCGCTGCGTCGCTGGTCGATGAACGGCTTCACCGAAGAAGGCGGCGCGGGCATCGGCCTGCGTGTCGACGACGCATCGAAGACGGTCTTCTCGCCGGTGCTGGGTGTCAAGGCGGGAGCCCTGCTGGGTGATGCCGATGGCATCGCCTACCGTCCCTACGCCAAGGTGCAGTACAGCTTCCAGGGCAACATCGGCAGCGACCGCACGGTCCAGTATCTGGGCGGCGGCGATGCGTTCCGCCTGAAGGGTGTTGATCCGGACGGTAACGGCCTGATCGAACTGGGCGTCGATGCCTCGGTCAACAAGCGCGTCAACCTGTTCCTCTCCGGCGGTTATGGCTTCGGTGGCCACAACTCGATCGGCCAGGTTCGGGGTGGCATTAGCTTCGGCTTCTGACACAACGCACTAGCAAAGGAAGGGCGCGGCGGTTTCGGCGCGCCCTTTCGTTTGCATGCCCGCTTTGCTCTCGGGCGTGTGAGACAGGAATGTCGAGCACTGGACAGCGGCCTGGAAGAATTCTGCTGCGTCCAAATTTGTCGCGCGGCCTATTCAGATCCAGTGGAGAAGATATTGGTTCAGAATCAACGAGTAAACAGAACGTGAACAACTTTAGACAAAGCGCAGAAACGCATAAGACGCTTGCCCGTCTCCTTATGGAAAGGCTCGCACATTATGGTGTGCAGATTTTGACTAACGACAGCGGTGCGATATGTTTTTTCGTACCTTCTCCCGGCCACGTTGGTCGTCCTTGGGCAGACGGTGAATATGCGCATGGGCTAGAAGATGGTGCGATACGCGAACTGCAGCAGCTTGTCAGATCTTCGCCCCTGCTAACCGAGGCCATTTTGGAGGAAGTCGCGATTACCGGGCAGTGATCGGCTTCTGCATGAACAGCGACATTGAGGCACGTTGGACGAATGGAGGAGTGACGCAATGGCTGACGAAAAACGGAATTTGCTCGATGAGTTGATCGCCAACATCGGCCCAGAAAACTGCCGGACGAGATTGATTTCGGTCCTCCGGTTGGAAATGAAGTTGGCAGCCGACAGATCGTCGCGGAACGAATTTTGCGGGTTCTTGAATTTGCATCGTCCAATTGCGCCGATGCATCGAACTTGCATGAGTTCATGCGCCACCCCCATCCCATGCTAGGCGGCGAGTCGCCAATCGTTTGTGCGGTCTCCAGCAAGGCTGGTGCAGATCGCGTGATGAATATGTTAGGCCGCGCCGCGCACTCTGGAGGCGTTTAGGTGCCATTGGGGCAATGTCGCGGACCTTTTTGTCACTCGGCAATATCTGGACGATCAGCTATTGGTCTAAAAGGGCAAAGGAAATTATAAGAGTCTTCCCGATGGAAGGATGTTGTGATGAACGATGAAGACGTCCCTGGCGGCTAAGACCGTGATGCGTCCGGATATGTCGGAGGTGAAAGGTGCCGGCATTGAGGCAGTTTCCGGGTGAATCCCTTATTAAGCGCATTGCACGCCTTCTCTTATTGAGGTTTTTGTCATTAAAACTTACTATGGCTATGTTTTAAGGTCTTATGGTAAGGGTTAATGAACAGAAACAATCTCGCGCATGCAGTTCGCGAGCGGCTTGTCCGTTATCCTGAACCTCATGCCAGTCACTATGGTGTCGTGCCGCTTCCGCCTCCAGAATCAGCCCTGCCGCTGGGATCAGCGCAGCCCGCACATGAACGAGCGCTCGCTATGCTCGGACGTGCCGAAGCCCTCGCGGCGAGCCTGCCGGACCCCTATATTATCAGCCGTACGCTGAGCCGTCGCGAAGCAGTCGACAGCTCGGCCATTGAAGGCACGAACAGCACGCTCGACGAACTCCTGACAATCGAGGAAGAGGATGACGACGCGCGCGACGCCGCCCGTCAGGTACGGGACTATGCGCTGACCCTCGATCGCCTCCTGCCTCGTGCTGCAGCCGAGGGCATCGACATCTTTACAGTGCAGATGATCCAGGAACTCCACCACGAGGCGATGCAGCACGACCCGGAATATCCTGATTCGGCAGGGGCGCTGCGCAATATCGTGGTCTGGATCGGCGGTACGGGTCATATTTCGACATCGACCTATAATCCGGCGCCACCTGGGCAGGTGGGGGCCTGCCTTGAGGATACGGCCGCCTATATGCGCTGCGAAGGCATGCAGGCGATGACGCAGAGCCTGATCACCCGCATGGCGATTGCCCATGCGCATTTCGAAGCGGTACACCCCTTCCGAGACGGCAACGGTCGTGTTGGCCGCCTTTTGCTGCCGATGATGATGGCAGCGGAAGGGCAGGTGCCGCTCTATCTCGCACCCTATATCGCCGCAAACCGCGACGGCTATTATTCGGGCCTCAAAATCGCTCAACAACGGCTCGAATGGGGACCGCTCGTTGGCTATCTGTCCGATGCCATAACTGGAACGGTGGAAGAACTCTTCGCAACGCGGGATGGGTTGAATGCCTTGAAGGAACAGTGGCGCGGGCGAAGGAAGTTCCGATCGAACTCCGCTGCACTGCGGGCACTGGACCTCCTTAGCGACTATCCCGTCGTCACTATGAAGCGGCTGGCTCAGAAACTTGGAGTATCGCGACCGCAGGCCCTTTCCGCAATTAACCAACTGATGGAGGCAGGCATCTTGTCGGAGCGGACCGGCTACAGTCGCAACCGGATCTTTGCAGCCCAAGAAGTCCTGGCCATCGTCAACAGGCCTTTCGGCAGCAATCCTTCCGAGCGATCGTGACCCCTTGTTCGCCTTCTTTCTGCGGTAGCCAAACACCTCTGGGCGACCGGCTTTGGCCGATTCCCGAATGGCGGCTTAGCGGCAAGGGACTCAGGAAAGCTGCCATGCTCCGATGAATGTCGTGCTGCTAGCTCCAGGTTGCAGGCTGCGCGACAGATGGAATGGCAGGTCACGCTTTGTTGGATCGGATGCGAGATGATCCGGTCATCACAACTACACAGGGTTGCTGCTCATGCAGTGCACCGATGCCGAAAATGGATGAGCCGCCTCAACATGCTTCTATTCGCGGGGGGGGGCAAAAGACCGAAGCTTGTTGAGGCGGCGTCGCAATGCTGCTGAAAGCAGCGTCCGATATACTCCTGACTCTCTTTTCGGTTCCTTTTTCGGCTACTGCTTTCGGGCAATTGAATGCGTCGCTCACGATACACATCTGAGAAGTGCGACCCAAACTCGCCCCGTCTCCTTGCTGGAGAGGGGCCCTTGCGGCCGCGCTCGCGGTGCCTCGCTTCCCCCGCTGAGGCACCGCGAGGTCCATCCATCGGCGTCAAATTGAATCGACCGGAAATGCAAAAAGCCCCGCCTCAGAGAAGGCGGGGCCAGTTTGGGTCGCAATGCAGGCGAACCTGCAGAGCCACTAAACCATCGATCAGCTAGCTCGACCATATAACTAAAGTAATCATTTGGAGAAAAATTGAGTAACCTCAGTTAGTTAACATGTGGCCATCGATACAAGGATGACCTCGCCTAGGCTATCTAGGCGAGGTCATCAAGTCATGCAGCGGTATCTGCGACGAGGTAAATGCTTGATTTCACAATTAGTTCATTCGCCCAGAGAAGAAAGGTTGAGCGGATATGTTCAGAGTGCGCCCAGCTTCTTCTGCACGATGGCGCAATCGCGGCTATGTTCAACCGCGATGCTGTAAGCCTCAACGGCCTCGGTCTCTGTCTGGAATTCTTGCAATTCGCGCGTTCACAGCTAGCGTCGTGCAGCGATCGACACCCGGAGACCGGCTGAGGCATCGGAAGAACCTTATTGCATGAACCAACCGTGGCTGACGACGATGGACTGACCCGTCAGCGCGTTGCTCGGGAACCCCGCGAGGAACACCGCGGTGCGGGCGACGTCTTCGACGGTCGTGAACTCGCCATCCACAGTCTCCTTGAGCATCACCTTCTTGATCACGTCTTCCTCGCTGATCCCCAGCTCCCGTGCCTGCTCCGGGATCTGCTTTTCGACTAGGGGCGTGCGGACAAAGCCGGGGCATATCACGTTCGCGCGGACACCGTGCGCCGCGCCCTCCTTCGCAACGACCTTCGCCAGCCCGATGAGTCCATGCTTCGCCGTCACATAGGGCGCTTTCAGTACGGACGCTTCCTTGGAATGGACGGAGCCCATGTAAATGACACTGCCGCCGCCCTGGGCGTACATGTGCTTGAGGCACGCCCGCGTCGTCAGGAATGCGCCGTCGAGATGGATCGCGAGCAGCCGTTTCCAGTCCGAAAATTTGAACTCATCCAGCGGTGCGACGATCTGGATTCCTGCGTTCGAAACCAGAATGTCAACGCAGCCAAAGCGCTTTATGACGGCCTCGACGCCAGCTTCCACTTGGCGCTCGTCGGCGACATCCATCGCGACGGCCATCGCTGCCTCACCTTTGGGATCGAGCACCGCCGCCGCAGCTTCGGCCTTCTCGAGCTGGAGATCGGCGATCACGACCTTCGCCCCGTGGCGCACGAACTCGAGCGCGATGTCATTGCCGATTCCGCTTGCCGCACCTGTAATGACCGCGACCTTGCCTGACAGCATCATGGAGACTCCTTTTTGCTTTTCCGTTTCCGCGGGGTGCCAAGAACTGGCGCAGCCTGCGCAATCGTCTGGAGAACCGCGTCGGCGCCCGAGAGCGATCGGCCGGCTGCCGTGCCTGCTGCCGCTTCGGCGTGCTTGATTTCTTCGAGCGCGGAACTGGCTTTGGGCGTGGCTGACACGCCCGCCTTGCTGGTTTTGACCAGCGTCTGCTTTACTAAATCATAGCCTTCGGCTTGCAGCCGTCGGATCGATTCGTCCGAGAAGTCATAGTCGCGAGATGACGCTTCGCCCGGTCTGCGAGGGCGTTGGAACCGCGTGATCTCGTTGGTGAAGCCGTCGCCCATCAACTGAATGAAGCGGGGATGCCGCATAATCTTCGCGCGCTCGACCTGATCGATGCCCGACAGAATAATGTTGATCATGCTGCGGTACGCGTCGGTCATTTCGCGAATGCGGAGATCGCTGCGCACACGTTCGGAATAGACGACCTCGTCGCGCCGCGCGAGAACCTCGATCATGTTGGTCGGAAGCGGCGCGTCGCCCGCGAAGAGATCGACGATATAGATCCGCTTCCCGTCCGGGCCGCACCGATCGAGCACCAGATCCAGCGGCGAGTTGCTGACGATACCACCATCCCAATAGGCCGTGCCGTCCACCACCGTCCAGGAGAAGCCCGGCGGCAAGCTTCCGCTCGCCAGAACATGATCCGGCGTCAGATCGTCGATGTAGCTGTCGAAGACTTCCAACTGCGCGGTTGTCACGTTGACCGCGCCCACCAGCAGTCTGACCGGGCTGCTCTTGAGGCTCGAGAAATCGACATACTGCGCAATGAGCCTCCGCATAGGCGACGTGTCGTAATAGCCGGTCCACGGGGCCAGGAAATCGAAGGGCGGCATCCAGCGGGGCTTGAAAAACTTTGGCACGCCAAAGGCCAGGATCTGAGCCCCGACGGCGGCGCGACGCATTTCCGCAAATGGCAACGGCGGCGCGACGACTGTAAGGTCATTCCAGAATGATTGGAGCGCTTCGGTGGAGTGGCGGGGATTTCCGGCGATGATGGCGCCATTTAACGCGCCGATCGACACGCCCGCGACAATATCTGGGAAGATATGCTCTTCCTCCAGCGCGTGAACGACGCCGCACTCGAACGCACCAAGCGCGCCTCCGCCCTGCAAGACGAGCACCTTCTGCGCGGGAATGGTTTCGAGCAGGTATGCCGGATCGCCGAGTTGGTCCCGATATCGCTCAAGGTTGACCCGGTATCGGATCAGCCCCTCGGCTACCCGGATCTCGCTTGACGGGCGGCCCATGGAGAAGGCGGCCTGCGGAACGTCGTCGCGCAGATAAAAGAGCGCATAGGAACCATCCTTCAGGTCGCCTCGACTGATCCAATCCTCGGCGTTCTCCGGAATGCCAAGCATGTCGAAGCCCAACTCGCCCATTTCGCAATAGAAGTAGGAAACTTCATCGTACCGGAGCCGACGTCCGATCATATTCCGGGCGGCAAGGCGCCCCTGGCGAACAGCATTGTCCCAATGCTCAATATGGCGCCTACGCCGAAACACTGGATCGTAGAAGGACGTAACGTCGCCTGCCGCAAAGACATCCTCGGTGTTCGTGCGCAGTCTGTCGTCAACGGCGACGAAGCCATGCTCAAGCAGAATACCGCTACCATCGAGAAAACTGGTGGCCGGCATGACTCCGACGCTGACGATCACCATGTCGCACGGGATTTCGCGCCCTTTTTGCGTGCGGACCCCCGCCACGTGGCCGTCCCCGATCACCTCGACCGCCGTGTCGTCGAGCAGGATCGTCGCCCCTTTCCCTTCAGCATATCCCTGGAAGAAGGTCGAGATCGCCGGCGCTTCCAGATGCGGCAACACCCGCGTGGCGATGTCGAGCATCGTCACCTCCAGGCCCAACTCGATCAGCGAGAGCGCGATTTCCATGCCGAGGAAACTCGCACCGAGTACCACCACCTTACGGCCTGGCTGAGCCGCTTTCCGCACGACGTCGCAATCGACTTTGCGCCGAAGGTAGAAGACCCCCTCCTTATCCGCGCCCGACACGTCAAGGCGACGCGGGGCGGCGCCCGTGGCGATCAGCAGTTTGCCATACTCGAATGAGTCGCCGTCGTCTGTCCGAACCGTCCGTGACGCCGGATCGACGGCTGTCACCTCGGCGCCGAGGACGAGGCTTATGTTCTGCTGGCGATAGTAGTCGACAGGATGGACGAGGATATCGACGTCCGTCGACGTTCCGATAAGATATTGCTTCGACAGTCTGGGACGATGATATGGCGGGAATTCCTCAGCCGAGAGGATGCCGATCGTGCCAATGGCGCCCTCGCGCCGCAACGTCTCCGCCGCTGTCGCGCTGGCCAAACCGCCGCCCAGCAGCAGGAAATCGAATCTCTCACTTGCCACGGCGCGCGGCCTCGCCTCGAAAGCGCGGTCGCCGCTGGATGTCCGGGACTGAGGCGGCGTCTCGACGCTGCGTGCGCGATTGGCACCGGATCATACCCGCGGATCATCCTTCAGATAGTCATGGACGACCTCACCCAATCCCAGCGTGAGATCCGCGATGAAATGGGTTGCCGCGACAATCTCGCGCACTGGCAGCCTTGCGACGTCGGCGAGAGCGTGCGGGTAGAGATCGAGCGCGGCGGGGCCGCCCCACGCGCCCTTCAGGTCGATATCCTCAAGATGATAGCGCACCAGTTCACAGATGCGCGGCGTGCAATCGACGTGAGGGATCACCTTGAGCATGAAGTTGGGCTGCCGCATGGCCGCAAGGATCGGTTCATGATCGAGAATGACGTGCTTGTAGCCCATCGTGCCCAGGGCGCAGAGCGCGCTTCCATAGTGAAGCTTGCCAACGATCACGTCCGATTCATGGGCGATTGAAGGCGTGGCGAGCTTCTTCGGAAAGCCCCAGATTTCTCGCCCTCCGGCGATAGGCGCATCGTCGTCCAGATACATGGAGTGGACATAGCCCCCCGGCACGCCGTTGAAGCGCACCGGGATAACCTGCCCGGTCTCCGTATAGTCGCCGAACCCAGTCGAGTCCGGCATCCTGATGAACTCATAGTTCACAACCGGCTCGTCTATTTCGAGCGGTGCCGGAACCACTTCCCGCAACGCTTCTGGGTCGGTTCGGTATTTGATGACGATGTATTCGCGGTTGTAGAACCGATAGGGCGGGCGCGGGAACGCCGGGTTACATACAGGCATCGCAAACGCCCGCGACCTCACCTCATCAAAATCCATGGACAGTTCTCCTATTGAAACTGACCTGTGGCCCACATTCTGAGCTGCTTCTGCCGTCTACCGACTACTCCCCGAGATGCCCTAGAGTCAACCGAACGGTTCGGTTGACTCTAGTCGGTTGAAGGTCTACTGACATGGCCGAAACCGAAGCGACGTAGGACGAGTCATGACCGCGAACGACAGCCCTCCTGATAGCGACGTTGGCGCGCGGACGCTGGCCGCCGCGAACCTCGATCGGATGCACCAAGTCCTCGACGTGGCCATGAAGTCGGGACAGTCGTCCCTGAGTGCCGCGCGCGCAAACGGCGTGCGAGCGAGCAAGCTGGCGGTGGAAACGACTACGAAAACCATCGCCTACTCGCAGGCGACCGCCGCAGCGAGCACCGAGCATCTGACGCGCCTGATGCAGGTTCGAGATTTCAAAGAGGCGGCAGATCTTCAGGCGGAGTTCGTCCGCTCACGCCTTGCCGCGTTCCAGGACTATCTCAGGGACATCAGCAAGACGGCAGAGACCGCGCTGTTGGACCCAACCTCGGAATAGGACAGCCAGCTCGGACGCGGAGCCTTCGGGTCGCACCCTTTCCATCGCCTGAGCAGATATAAGATCGCTCGATACCAAACGGGGACCGGAGGGGCGCGAGAAGGGCCATACAATGCATGTGTGCGTCGGCCACACTCAGCGCCCGATCGCTGCGAAACGTGCTTTCCTCGTCAAAGCTATGCGCTGCTGGTGTTTAGCACGGCGGGAAACCCGGCTGGTCCAACCGCACCTCGCCCGATTACTCGCACCATGCGCCTGCGAAGTCCTCGCACCCGTCCTCGACGCGTTGTTTTCAAGCTTCGAGGCGTGCCTTGGACGTCCGGTTGTCGCAGGTCACCACCATCCTCTAGCTCGAGACGAGCTTGACCTTCTCGCGCTACTGACTCGGCCCGCCTCAGCGGACAGTCGGTTTCCGCAGTCGCCGCTCAAAACGGTCCTGCGCGTGGCACTGTGCTCCACTCGCATCATGGTTGCCTTGACCCTGCAAGAGATTGGACAACGGTAGCCGGCGCCGCCGGACATGCGCCCACGCCCGTCGTCGCGTGGCGTCCAGAGCTACGCAGCCCTTCTGCTAAAGCCGGTTCTGAGCGATGGTGCGGGCGGTCGGACTCGAACCGACATGGATTGCTCCGGCGGATTATGAAGTGAATCGTGCGTTCGACCAGGCTAAATTTCTACGGGCGGCGGCTTTTCAAACAGGGGCGAAGGCTTAGGGGTTGCTCTTAGGCGACACCTGCTCGCTGGGACTACCCGTCCGATGTGTACGCTATGCCCCGATATTACCGCACACGTTTACGCGCGGGCTTCAAAGTGGGCGATCTATCGTCTTCTATCTTCACAAAAGTAAAAACGTGGAGATAGAGTATGAGTGCTGCGCCCCATGTCGCCCGCAGGACAATTCGCCGGCAGCAGTTGCGAGAGATCGTGCCGCTTGCCGACAGCACGATCTACGACATGGAGCAGCGAGGAGAATTCCCGCAGCGCTTCTATCTTACCTCGCGCTGCGTCGTCTGGGACTTGGCAGAGGTCGAAGCCTGGCTCGACGCTCGACGCCATGCCTCTCGGGCTAGCACCGTTAAGCGCGCTCCCAGTCCCGATGTGAGATTGCGTCGTTCTCGGCCGGTCAAACACTAGGCTCGAGCTCAAGCAGCTCCATCGTGGCCGGGAGTAAGGTCGGCACATACTTCCGACCCACGACCCATGCGTCTACCAGATTGGACCACTCCTGCATCATGTGCCGGCGTTGATGCTCATACTCCGCCTTGTTGTAGACACCGCGCGAGGACCGTCCGTCCTCATGCGCCAGGCATTTCTCGATCCAGTCACTGTTGAAACCGAGCTCATTCAATAAGGTCGAGCCGGTGCGTCGAAGATCGTGAACAGTGAAGGGTTCGAGTGGCAGCCCCTCCTTCTTCGCCCTAACAACCACCGCAGTCGTAATCCGATTGAACGTCGCCCGCGACATCGGCGCGTCAGCGTCATATCTCGACGGGAGGACATAGCGCGAATTGCCCGCGCAGGTTTTCAGCGCGATGAAGATGTCGACGGCCTGCTGTGACAGGTAGACGTTGTGTGCCTTCGACCGCTTCATTCTTTCCTTGGGTATCGACCAGACGGCGTTCTCGAAATCGACCTCATCCCAAGTGGCATCCTGGAGCTCGCTCTTCCTGACCATCGTCAAGAGGAAGAGTTTCATTCCCAACCGTATGGTCGGCAGCGTCGGCACATGCTCAAGCTGACCGAGCATGACGCGGATCTCCGCCGGTGATAGCGACCGATCCTTTGGTACGAAGGTCGCGATGGACGCGGGCCCAACTTCATCCGCCGGGTTGGCGACCTTCTCACCATGCAAGACCGCGAATGCAAAGATCAGCTTCACGATATCGCGCACATGGACGGCCGTAGCCGGAGCGCCGCGATCCTTCACCTTCCCACACATCATACGGAGATCGTCGGGCGTGATCTCCGTCAGGAGCCTGTTTCGGAATATCGGCAGGATGTCGCGCTCGTAGATGGAGCGCCGCATAGCCCGCGTGCTATCGGCCATACGCGACTCTTGGAACCACTTTTCGCCGAACTCGCCGAACCGCTTCGCCTCTTTCAGTCGACGCTTGTCATGCTGCTTCTCTTGAGCAGGCGACCGTCCCTCTGAAATGGTCCGCTTCGCATCGATCAGCTTCTCGCGCGCCCTGGCAAGCGAGAGGCCGTCAGGGCCGTATCGACCGAGCGTCAGCGTCTCGCGCCGGCCGTTGAGTCGATAGTCGTACCGGAACACGATCGCACCTGATGGCTGGACCACGACGTACATACCGTCACGGTCGCTTACCTTGTACAATTTCTTCTGTGGTTTCAGTGCCTTAATTGCTGTGTCAGTAAGCATTGATGCCTCCAATTCTGTTCAAAAACAGCAGAGAGGCGCCAATTATACCGTCAGGCCGAAACAGGGGACGCTGAACGCGCTTTTCCCTCGTGTTTCTAGCTATTTACGGCCAAAAACTATACCGTCAGCAGCTCTCTTAGCTGTGACGGTATAGAGAAATCCGGCATCGAACAAGTTTCCCTATGCCGTCCGCTATACCGTCAAGCCGAGGCACTGCTGCTCGATAGATGATGATAGACGACGCAGTATTTATTGATATTATTCAGCGAGTTAGGTAGCGCCATGGCGTACAGACGGATACCACCGGATGGGTAAAAATCATTCCCACTCGATCGTCCCCGGCGGCTTCGACGTATAGTCATAGACCACCCGGTTGATGCCCTTCACCTCATTGATGATCCGCGTCGCCACCCGGCTCAGGAAGGCGGCGTCGAACGGGTAGATGTCCGCCGTCATCCCGTCGGTCGATGTCACCGCCCGCAGCGCGCAGACGCTGTCATAGGTGCGATAGTCGCCCATCACCCCCACCGTCCGCACTGGCAGCAGCACCGCGAAGGCCTGCCAGATCGCGTCATACAGCCCGGCGTTCCGGATTTCCTCCAGATAGACGGCGTCGGCCTTGCGCAATATGTCGCACCGCTCCTTGCTCACCTCGCCCGGAATGCGGATCGCCAGGCCCGGACCGGGGAAGGGATGTCGCCCGACGAAAATCTCCGGCAGGCCCAGTTCGCGGCCCAGCACGCGCACCTCGTCCTTGAACAGTTCGCGCAGCGGCTCGACCAGCTTCATGTTCATGCGTTCGGGCAGGCCGCCGACATTATGGTGCGACTTGATCGTCACCGAAGGCCCGCCGGTAAAGCTCACCGACTCGATCACGTCCGGATAGAGCGTCCCCTGCGCCAGGAAGTCCGCCCCGCCGATCTTCTTCGCTTCCTCCTCGAACACGGCAATGAACTCGCCGCCGATGAACTTGCGCTTCTTCTCCGGATCGGTCAGCCCCGCCAGCCCGCCCAGGAAGCGCTCCTCGGCATTCACATGGACCAGCTTGATGCCATAATGCTCGCGGAACAGGCTCACCACCTGCTCCGCCTCGCCCAGCCGCATCAGCCCATGATCCACGAACACGCAGGTCAACTGATCGCCAATGGCTTCATGGATCAGCACGGCGGCCACCGCGCTGTCGACCCCGCCCGACAGCCCGCAAATCACCCGGCCCTCGCCCACCTGCGCCCGGATGTCGGCGATCTTGGTGGCGCGGAACTCCGCCATGGTCCAGTCGCCCTTGAGGCCGCAGACATGCCGCACGAAATTGGCGAGCAGCTTCGCGCCGTCCGGCGTATGCACGACTTCGGGATGGAATTGCGTCGCGTAGAAACGCTTTTCCTCATTGGCGGTGATCGCATAGGGCGCGCCCTCGCTGACCGCCACCACCTCGAAACCAGGGGCAAGCCGCGTCACCTTGTCGCCATGGCTCATCCACACCTGATGCTTTTCGCCCTCGGCCCACAGGCCGTCGAACAGCGCGCAGCCCTTCTTCACCTCGATGAAGGCGCGGCCGAACTCGCCGCTCTCGCCCCCTTCGACATTGCCGCCCAACTGCTGCATCATCGTCTGCTGGCCATAGCATATGCCCAGCACGGGCACGCCCGCGTCGAAGAAATGCTGCGGGGCGCGGGGGCTGTCCTCCCACATGACGGAGGAGGGGCCGCCGGACAGGATGATGCCCTTGGGCTTCAGCCGCTCGAACGCTTCGGCGGCGTTGTTGAAGGGCGCGATCTCCGAATAGACGCCCGCCTCGCGCACGCGGCGGGCGATGAGCTGCGTCACCTGGCTGCCGAAATCCACGATGAGGATGGAATCCTGAAGGGGCAGCGTCATCGAATCGCCTTTATATGTCCAGAGGAAGGGATTCGCGCCCGGTTAGAGCGCTTGACGTCCCTTGTCCAGCGGTCCCAGGCGGCCGCTCCACAGCAGCAACAGCCCGGAAAAGGCGACGGCGACCCACAGCGCATGCAGGCCCATCAGCGCAAAGAGGCCGCCCCCCGCCACAGCGCCCGCCACCAGCCCCAGCCACAGCAGCAGATAGGGCAGCCAGTTCCATCGCGGCCCGCCGCTCAGCGCCACCGCCAGTTGCTGCCCCAGCTTCACCAGCGCGCCGGTCATGTAGGTGACGCCGATGCTGACCTCGCCATCGCGCTGGAAGACGTTGTTCACCGCGCCCATCGCCGCCGTCATCAGCAGCGTCAGCCCCATGCCCGGCCCGTCTGGCAGGGCCAGCAGCGCGGCGCAGACCAGCAGCGCGGTCGAAAGGCCCAGCACCGCCTGCTTGCGCCAGCGCCCCGCCCGGCGCGCGACCAGCGCGCCCGCCAGCACGCCGCCGACAAAGGCCCCGATCAATCCCGCCGCCATCCCCGCGACCGCCGCGCCGCTGGCCAGCCCTACGCCCAGCCGCGTCGAATTGCCACTCATGAAGGAAACGAAAAGCCCGCCGAGCTTCAGGAACCCCAGCGCGTCGATGAACCCCGCCTGCGCCGCCAGGCCGATGGCCAGCATGAGGCGGGAAGCATCATATCCGCGCATGGACCGGCCCTCGCCCCATCAGGCCTGGGACGGGGCCTTGCGCCCGTCCTCCACGGGTTCGACGACGATCGGGGCGACCGACGTCACGGCAGGTTCCACAGCGCCCTTCACCAGCGAATCCAGGCTGGCGCCGTCCAGCCCCAATTCCTTCATCAGGCCATCGATCACCGGCGCCTGCGCCCGGTAACGCAAGGCGGCCGACACGGCGGCATTGGCGAGGTTCTGCTCGCCGCCGCCGATCACCGCCGCGCCATCCGCATGCGATCCAGTGAGGCCGTCGACCTGCACGATCCTGATCGAATCAATCGCTTCCATCGGCTTGGCCGCCTCCCGCACGAGATCGGGCAGCACCTTAAGCAGCGCCATCTTCGTCTGGAGCGACATCTGGTCCGACGACAGGATATTCGCGGCTTCATTGACCGCGCGCTGACCCGCCGCCTCAACCTCGAATCGCACCCGGTCCGCCTCGGCGCGCAGCTTGGCGGCTTCCGCTTCGCCCTCGGCGGCCAGCCGCAGCGCTTCGGCGCGGTCGGCCGCCGCCTGCTTCTCGGCTTCGGCTTCGACCCGGACCTGGATCGCTGCGCGTTCCGCCTCCCTGGCCGCGTCGATCAGTTCGATCCGCTTGGTGCGCTCGGCAATCTCCGTCTGGCGGGACGTCTGGACCTGCTCCTCCGCCGCGACCGCCTTGGCGCGGGCTTCGTCGGCCTGCGCCTTGGCCTGGCTTTCCTCGCGGCTCTTGTTCTGCACCGCGATCTGCTGTTCCTGCCGCGCCAGTTCAAGCGCCTGTTCCTGCGCGATGCGCGCCTGCTGGACGGCGCGGTCAGCCTCGATCTGCTGGCTGTCGACCAGCTTCTTCGCTTCGATCCGCGCCTGATCCGCTTCCTGCTGGCGCAGCGACTGTTCGCGGGCGACTTCGGCGATCTGAGCGGCGCGGCGCATCTCGACCTCTCGCTCCTGCTCCAGCCGCGCGAATTCGGTGTCGCGCGAAATCAGCAGCGACTGGCGCTCCGCCTCCAGATTCTTGGTTTCGATCTGGACGCGGGTTTCCTGCTCGATGTCGTTGCGCGATTTCTTGCGCAGTTCGATCTGCTCGGTCAGCTTGGTCAAACCCTCGGCATCGAAGGCGTTGTTGGCGTTGAAATGCTCGATCGACGTCTGGTCGAGTCCGGTCAGCGACACGCTCTCCAGTTCCAGCCCGTTCATGGCGAGGTCGACCGAGGACACCTGCTGCACCTTCTGCACGAACTCGCTGCGCTGCTCATGCAACTGATTCATCGTCATCCCCGCCGCGACGGAACGCAGCGCGTCGACGAACTTGCCCTCGACCAGTTCCTTCAGCGCCTCCGGATTCATCGTCCGCGATCCCAAGGTCTGCGCGGCGGTGGCGATGGATTGGGCATCGGGCTTCACGCGAACGTAGAATTCCGCCTTCACATCGATGCGCAGGCGATCCAGCGTGATCAGCGCGTCGCTGTTCTTGCGCTCCACCGCCAGGCGCACCGTGTTCATGTTGACCGGCATGGTTTCATGAAAGATCGGCAGCACCAGCGCGCCGCCGTTCATCACCACCTTCTCCCCGCCGAAGCCGGTGCGCACGAAGCCGATTTCCTTCGACGCCCGCTTGTATAGCCGCGCCAGCACGACGCCGAGCACGATCAGGAGGAGAAGCCCGGTCCCGGAGATGATCAGATAGGGCATGAGCGAAAAGCTCTCCTGCACGGCAGGCAGATTCATGGGAAACTCCTAGAGACGGGGCAGATAATGGTCGCCATGCGAGATGGCGCGAAAGATATGATCCTCGCGACGGACCAGCAGGATGGTCTCGCCCTCTTCCAGCGTCTGGCCGGCATTGTCGGGTTCGACCATGATATAATGCGCCTGGCCAAAGCCATCCTCTACCCGGGCGCGCGCGGGGGAGCCGCTCCGCGCCACCCCGGTGACGATGCGGGCGAAGCTGCCGGTCAGCGCATCGAGGGGCACGGCGCTGCTCTGATCGCGGGGAAGCAGGGGAGCAAGCCGCCGCGCGGCAAAGCCGGTCGCAGGCAGGCTGGTCATCAGGGCGGCGGGGGCGGCGATCAGCGGCGGCAGCATGGCACCGGCGAAATCGAGCAGCAGATGCTGCCCGATCAGCCCGATCATGCCGAACAGCGCCAGAAATATCGCCAGCAGCATCAACAGCGGCAGGCGGCCGACGCCCAGCCAGCCCAGCAGGTCTGCATCGCCGTCAATGTCGAGATCGAAGTCTCCCGCAATGCCGATGGCCTGCACCGCCCCGATGAGCAGCATCAGCACGATCGCCGAGACGAAAACGATGTTCTCGGTCGCGAAAAGGAACGCGGCCACCCCTGACTCCCCCTGATTCGCGTCGATGCTAATATATTGACGTAAAACGGGATAGGGCAAAGCGTGGCCGCGCTGCGGTGAACCGGACTCGCCTATCGGGCGGCGCGGTCCCGCCGGAAATAAAGGTCCGCGATCCGGCCATTCTGCACCGAACAGGTGAAGTGGCGCGAACGGCCGTCCTGCGTCCGCCAGCCGGACCGGATCTCCACGTCGCCTTCCACGTCATAGCCGTTGCGGGTCTCGCGGGGTTCCTGCACCTGGCGCACCTCGGCATAGCCGCCGTCGCGCTCGGCCTCGTCGCGGGCGGCGAGCGCGCAGTAGGTGATCGCATCCTCGCTTTCCCGGTCGGCGGGGGCTGCGCCTGCAGGATCGTCCTGGGAGCCGTAGCGCTCGGAGGGCGCGGCCGCGCCGCCACGTTCCTGGTCCGCCGCCACCACGTCGGAGAAGTCGTCGTCCGCCTGCGGCGGGCCGGGGTCATCTGCGGGCGGCTGTGCCTCGTCCGACAGGTCGTCCTGCTCCTGCGGCGCGCCGTTCCGCGGCTGGAAGGCCTGCGCCGATGCGACGCCTCCCGTCAGCAGCGCCAGCGCGATCAGCGAACCCGTCATCCACCTCATCTCGTTCATGACCCTCGTCCCTCAGCAGAATTCTGCCGGTGGCTAGGCCCCTATGGCTGTCGGAGGCCTGAACGTCCCGCTATTTCGGCGCCGCGTCCAGTTTCAGCCCGGCATAATAAGCGGCAAAGGCGTAGCTGTCGGCATATTCGTCGATCAGCTTGTCCACGGGCTTGCCCGCGCCATGCCCGGCCTTGGTGTCGATGCGGATCAGGCGCGGCTTCGGCCCCAGTTCCGCCGCCTGCAATGCCGCCGCATATTTGAAGCTGTGCGCGGGCACCACCCGGTCGTCAGTATCGCCCGTGGTGACGAGGATCGCCGGATAATCCTTCCCGCCCATGATGTTGTGATAGGGCGAATAGGCGTGGAGCAGGCGGAAATCCTCCTCCCGGTCGGGCGACCCATAATCGTCGATCCAGTAACGCCCGGCGGTGAAGCGGTCGAAACGCAGCATGTCCATCACGCCAACCGCCGGCAGGGCGGCGGCAAACAGGTCCGGCCGCTGGTTCACCACCGCGCCCACCAGCAATCCGCCATTGGACCGCCCCTCGATGGCGAGGCCATCCTTCGCCGTATAGCCATTGGCCTTCAGATATTCGCCCGCCGCGATGAAATCGTCGAACACATTCTGCTTGTTGGCGAGCCGCCCCGCATCGTGCCACGCCTTGCCGAATTCCCCGCCGCCGCGCAGATTGGCGATGGCATAGACGCCCCCCTGCTCCAGCCACGCCATGCGCGTCGCCGAATAGCCGGGCGTCAGCGCGATGTTGAAGCCGCCATAGCCGTAGAGGATGGTCGGCGCGGCCGTCTTGCCCAGCGCCAGCGCCTTCTTGCGGATCACCGTCATCGGGATCATCGTGCCGTCTTTCGACGGATAGCTGACCTGCTCTATGCCGTAATCGTCGGGGTTGAAGGGCAGGTCGGGCCGGGCGAACAGTTCATAGCGCAGCGTCGCCGTGTCGAAGCGGTAGATGCTGGACGGGGTGGTGAAGCCGGAAAAGCTGAAGAAGGTTTCGGGATCGCCGTCGCGCCCGCCGAAGCCCGCCGCCGTGCCGATGCCGGGCAGCGGAACGTCGCTGACCTTCCGCCCGTCGAGGCCGACCAGTTCCGCCACCGTCTCCGCGTCGGACAGATAGGCCAGGATCAGCCGATCCCCCACCAGCGATCCGCCCGCCAGCGTGTCCCTGCGCTCCGCCACGACCTGCGTGCTGCCGCGGCGGGGATGGCGGGCGTCGATGCTGACGACGCGCAGGCGCGGGGCATATTGGTCGGTGATGAAATAGAGCGTCGGTCCCCGGCTGCCGATCAGCCGCCAGTCGTTGGTCATGCCCCTGACCAGCGACCGGACCTTCACCTTGCCGCCCGTCAGTTCGGCCAGATGCAGCTCCCGGCGCGGGTCGGTGCCCTGGAAGCTGCTGATGACCAGCCAGCGCCCGTCCTGCGTCACTTGCGCCGTGTGGCCGAGGCGCGGCTGGTCCGGCGTGGCGTAGATAAGCTGGTCCTGCGCCTGCGCCGTGCCCAGCCGATGATAGAAAAGCTGCTGCCCCACGGTGGAGGATCGCGGGTCAGCCCCGTCCTGCGGCGCGGCGAAGCGGGAATAGAAGAAGCCCTGACCCCGCCCGTCCCAGGCGAGCTGGGAAAATTTCACCCATTGCACCACGTCTTCCAGCGGCCTGGCCGTCGCGACGTCCAGTATCTTCAGCGTGCGCCAGTCGCTCCCGGCCTCCTGCACGGCATAGAGCAGGAAACGGCCGTCGGGGGAGGGCGCCCATTCCGCCAGCGCGTCCGACCCGTCTTCCGCCCAGTCATTGGGATCGATCAGCAGCCGCTGCCGCCCGGTCAGCCCTTCGCGCACATAGAGCGGCGTCTGGTTCTGAAGCCCCTTGTTATAGCCGTAGAAATAGCGCCCCCCGGCCTTGCGCGGGATGGTGTAGCGGCCATGGGCGAACAGCGCCTGCATGCGCCGCTTGAGGATGTCGCGCCCCGGCAGGCCGTCGATGAAGCGGCGGGTGAGGGCATTTTCCTGCGCCACCCAGTCGCGCACGGCGGGATCGCCGCGCAGGTCGTTTTCCAGCCAGCGATAGGGATCCGTCACCTTGACCCCGAAATGATCCTCGACCAGGTCGATCCGCCGGGCGGCGGGATAGCGCAGTCCGGAAGCGCCAGCGACCGCCGCATCCGGCTCCGCCTGCGCGGGGAGGGCCGCGAACAACAGCGCCGCCAAAGCAAAGCAGCCAAAGGCGCGCATCCGATCCCCCCGAAATCCCATTCCCATTCTCTGGCTTCTCATGGCGCGGAAAGGCAAGAAAACAAAGAATATTTCTTATCTCCCCTCCCCTTTAGGTTCAAACGAGGCACGTGACTCGTTTGAAGGGCCGGGGGTGGGGGCCAACCGAATGGCTCAACGCCCGGAGCATCACACGCCCCCAAAAAGAAAAAGGGCCGCGCCCCCTTCCGGAAGCCACGGCCCTCTTCATCTGCCCGCTTGCGCGAGCCGTCAGCGGATCATGCCGCTTCCAGCTCGTCGGCGTCGGCGTTCTGGACCGGACCGGAATCCTGACCCTTGGCGTCGACGTCGCGGTCGACCAGTTCGATGATCGCGATCGGCGCCGCGTCCGAAGCGCGGATGCCGGCCTTGATCACGCGGGTATAGCCGCCATTGCGATCCTTGTAGCGCTCGGCCAGAACGTCGAACAGCTTGGTGAGCTGCGCGTCGTCCTGCAGGCGCGCATGGGCCAGACGACGGTTCGACAGGCCACCCTTCTTGGCGAGGGTGATCAGCTTCTCCACATAGGGACGCAGTTCCTTCGCCTTGGGCGTGGTCGTCAGGATCTGCTCATGCTTGATGAGCGAAGCCGCGAGGTTGCGGAGCAGCGAGTTGCGATGCCCGGCGCTGCGCTGCAGCTTGCGATGACCAACCTTGTGACGCATGATGTTCTTCCTTCCGTTCGTTAAGGGGCCGTGCGAGGTACCCCAGACCAGGCACAGTTTAGGTCGTGCCCATCACCTGGCTCCGTTCGTGCTGAGTAGGGACTGAGCGAAGTCGAAGGCCCGTATCGAAGCACTTCGCGCTGCACTCAGTCCTTCGATACACCGCTTCGACTTCGCTCAGCGGCTACTCAGGACGAACGGCCTGTTCTTTTCAGCCCAGCAGCTCCTGTTCGAGCTTCTTGGCCATTTCCTCGATATTCTCCGGCGGCCAGCCGGGGATGTCCATGCCCAGGCGCAGGCCCATGGACGACAGCACTTCCTTGATTTCGTTCAGCGACTTGCGGCCGAAATTGGGGGTGCGCAGCATCTCGGCCTCGGTCTTCTGGACCAGGTCGCCGATATAGATGATGTTGTCGTTCTTGAGGCAGTTGGCGCTGCGGACCGACAGTTCCAGCTCGTCCACCTTCTTGAGCAGATAGCGGTTGATCTGGTTCGCGTCGCTCTCGCCCTCGCTGGCCGAACCGCCGGCGGCGGCGCCGGCAGCCGGAGCGGCGGCGGGCAGCGCGTCCTCGAAGTGGACGAACAACTGAAGCTGGTCCTGCAGGATGCGGGCGGCATAGGCCACCGCGTCTTCCGGCGTGACGGTGCCGTCGGTCTCGACGGTCAGCGACAGCTTGTCATAGTCCAGTTCCTGGCCGACGCGGGTATTGTCGACCTTGTAGGCGACCTGCCGCACCGGCGAGTAGAGCGCGTCGATCGGGATCAGGCCGATCGGGGCGTCGGCCGGACGGTTGGCGACGGCGGGGACATAGCCCTTGCCGACGTCGGCGGTCAGTTCCATGTTCAGCGTCGCGCCCTGGTCCAGGTGGCAGATCACCAGGTCGGGGTTCATCACTTCGATGTCGCCCACCGTGGTGATGTCGCCCGCGCGCACCTCTGCGGGGCCGGTGGCGGAAAGCTGGAGACGGCGAGGACCGTCGCCTTCCATCTTGAGCGCGACCTGCTTGATGTTGAGGACGATGTCCGTGACGTCCTCACGCACCCCCGCGAGCGAGGAGAATTCGTGGAGGACGTTCTCGATCTTGATCGAGGTGACCGCCGCGCCCTGGAGCGAGGACAGAAGAACCCGGCGCAGCGCATTGCCGAGCGTCAGGCCGAAGCCGCGCTCCAGAGGTTCGGCGACGAAGGTCGCCTTGCGCCTGCCGTCGCCCGCGACCTTGATTTCAAGGCTGTTGGGCTTCTTCAATTCCTGCCAGTTCTTCATGTTGACAGTCATGTATTTCCCCTGGGGATGAGGCCGAAACGTTCAAAATCCTGACCCGACAGGACGTTCCGACCGATGCAGATGGGTGAGCGGGCGACGCGTCCGCCGCCCGCCGACAAGCCGCGCGTCGTTATTAGACGCGGCGGCGCTTGGAAGGACGCACGCCATTGTGCGGGATCGGCGTCACGTCGCGGATGGAGGTGATGTGGAAGCCGACGGCCTGCAAGGCGCGCAGGGCCGATTCGCGGCCCGAACCCGGACCCTTCACTTCGACTTCCAGCGTGCGCACGCCATGTTCGGCGGCCTTGCGACCCGCGTCCTCGGCGCAGACCTGCGCGGCATAGGGGGTCGACTTGCGGCTGCCCTTGAAGCCCATCATGCCCGCCGAGGACCAGGAGATCGCGTTGCCCTGGGCGTCGGTGATGGTCACCATGGTGTTGTTGAAGCTGGCGTTGACGTGCGCGACGCCGGCCGAGATGTTCTTGCGTTCGCGGCGCTTGATGCGCTGGGGTTCGCGTGCCATTTTTTAGCTCTTCCTACAGAAATCTTATGTTGCTGGAGGCGTCTCGCTTGGGGAGAGCTGCCTCCGGCGGAGAAGAAGACGAAATAGTCCCCCGGACTATTTCTTACTTCTTCTTGCCAGCGATCGGCTTGGCCTTGCCCTTGCGGGTGCGCGCATTGGTGTGCGTGCGCTGGCCGCGGACCGGCAGGCCCTTGCGATGGCGCAGGCCGCGATAGCAGGCCAGGTCCATCAGCCGCTTGATGTTCATCGCGGTCTCGCGGCGCAGGTCGCCCTCGACCGTCAGGTCGGCGTCGATGGCTTCGCGGATCTGCAGCACTTCGGCGTCGGACAGGTCCTGGACGCGGCGGCTGTGGTCGATGCCCAGCTTGTCGGCGATGTCGACGGCGGTCTTGCGGCCGATGCCGTGGATGTAGGTGAGCGCGATGATCACGCGCTTGTTGGTCGGGATGTTGACACCCGCAATACGTGCCATGGTAATCTGTACTCCTGCTCCACGGGGCGGTTGGCGCCGCCCCATCTCAAAGCGTCCGGGCTGACGTCCTTAGGCGGACGACAACCGATTCGATAGGCCCCCAAGACGCAAAAAAGACGGCCAGTGCCACTGCACTGCCGCTCGTCAGCGTGTCGGGAAGGGGTGCCCTTAGCGATTCGGCCCTTGGCTGTCAATGACGGAAGGGGACGAAAGCGGCGAAATCCCGCGCTTCCGCAGCCGTTTATTTCGGCCCGCCCGACGCGTCGCTCCGCCCTTTTCGGGTTGATGCGATCCCGTCGCCTGAGGCATGGAGGCGGGATGCGCTTCACTCTGCCCTCCGCCATGCCGACGGCCGCCTTCGTCCTGCTGGCCTCCTGCGTCGGCGCGCCCCAGCCGCGCGCGCCTGCTCCCGCG
>NZ_ATDO01000054.1:0-8617 GCF_000445085.1 Sphingobium sp. HDIP04
TTCCCCTCCACCAGCCTTCGGCCGGTCCCCCTCCCCATCTCCCGATGGGGAGGAACAGGATAGGTCCGCCTTCCACCCTTCTCCGTCATTCACGCGAAAGCGGGAATCTATCTCTCGACGTCACCTCAAGCGCAGCGCTGGGGAGATGGCTCCCGCTTTCGCGGGAATGACGGGGGGAGGTCGAAGGCCTCTCTAGCCGCCCCGGTGATAGTCATATTCGAACGGGCGGCCTTCCTGTTTGGTGAGGATCGCGCCGATGATCGCGCCGCCTGCCCGCCGCAGCCGGTCGACCGCCACGCGCAGGCCGCCATGATGGTTGCGGCCCCATTCGACCACCAGCAGAGTCACCTGCGCCTTGCTCGCCAGCAGGCAGGCGTCGGACAGGCCCAGAACGGGCGGTGCGTCGATCAGTACCGTGTCGTAGCGTTCTCGTACTGTCGCCAGCAGGGCGTCCATCGCGGGCGTGACCAGCAGTTCGGCCGGGCTGGGCGGGATCGCGCCGCAGGGGAGCAGGGACACGCCCGGCACGCCGCTGTCGACGATGACCTCGTCCATCTTCGCCTGGCCCGTCATCAATTCGCTGATGCCGCGGGTGGGCGCAATGCCGAAGAGGCTGTGCTGCTTGGGCCGCCGCATGTCGGCGTCGATCACCAGCACGCGCTTGTCGAGCTTCGCCAGCGCCTTCGCCAGGGCATATAGGGTCGAGGACTTCCCCTCCCCCTCCTGCGCGCTGGTGACGAGGATGGAGCGCGGCAGGCCAGCCGCCGATCCCAGCAGCAGCGCGGAGGCCATGGGCGCGAAAATCTCCGCCGCCGGTTTCTCGCCCGCCGGGACGGCGCCGAGGAGGGGCAGGTTCACCCGTTCGGCCAGGGTGTCGGCTGACGTCACGGCGTCATCAAAGATATGCCGTCCGGCGACCGCCATCAGGCCGAGGATCAGCCCACCCAATGACGCAAACAACATGGTGACGCCGATATTGGGCGAGGATGGGCGCGAGGGCACCGCCGCCCGGTCCAGCGGTTGGATGCGGCCCGCCTGGAAGCCCGCCTGGGAGGCCATGTCGCGATAGCGCTGGAGCAGGCTGTCGTGCAGCAGGCGGTAGGTGTCGACCTGCCGCTCCAATATGCTCATCTGCACGCCGCGTCCGCGTTCGGCCTGGGCCTGCCGCTCGACCTTGGCGATTTCGGACTGGATCTGCTTTTCGCCATGGACGGCGACGTCGAACTGTTCCTTGAGCGAGGCGCGGATGGTGTTCGCCATCCCCTCCGCCTGATCGTCCAGCGCGGCCAGCCGGGCGCGGGCTTCGCGCATTTCGGGGTGGGCGTCCTTGCGGAACTGACGTTCCTGCACGACCTGCGCCCGCGCCTGCGCCCGTTCCGTCATGATCTGCTGCATCGCGCCGTTGTTCAGCACTTCGGGCAGAGTTTCGACGCTGGACAGGCGGGCGCTTTCCCAGCGCTTCTGCGCGGCGATGCGGTCCGCCGTCGCCTGGGCGCGGAAGGCGTTGAGCTGCGCCAGCCGGGTCGCGGTGGTGCCTTCGGGCGGGGGGCTGTCGCCATCGTTCGATTCCGGCGGGGCCATGACCCCGGCGTTGGCGGCATAGACCGCCAGATCGCGCTCCGCCCGTTCCAAATCCTTACGCGCGCCGTCCAGTTCCCCCAGCAGGAAGCGGCGGGCCTGAACCCCCGATTCGAAGCCGCGCTTCAGGTCGGCGCGGATCAGGCTGTCGGCATAGCTGTTGGCGACGCGGGCCGACAGCATGGCGTTGGCGCTGGTGAAGCCGATGCGGATGACGCGGGACTTGCCCGGCAGTTCGACGTGCAGATTGTCGCGCAGCAGGTTCACGACCGTTTCGGTTTCGACCTGCCGCTGGCTGAGCGAGCCTGCGCCCCGGTCCGGGCGGCGGACGTCCATGCCGTCGAAGAAGGTGCGGCTGCCGACCAGCGCCAGTTCGCGGGCGACATCCTCGGCCAGGGCGCGGCTGCGCAGCACCTCCAGTTCGGTCTGCATCAGCGCTTCATTGTCGGACGGGGTCGCCGGTCGCTGCGCGGCGGCGGCGCCTGCGGCTCCGGCGGGGACATCCTCCACCTCGACCGAGGCGATCGCCCGGTAATCGGGGGTGGAGAGCAGGATGAAGACCACGCCCGCCAGCACGCAGAGCGCCATGGTGACGAACAGGATGATGCGATGCCGCCGCACCGCCGTCCATGCGCCGTTGGCGGCGGCGGCGAAGCGCGCCGGGCGGCCCTCCATCGCGGCGTCGATCAGCAGGCCCGGTCCTGCCATCAGAGCCCCCCGTCCAGCGCGACGAAGCCCGCGCCGACCGCCGGCAGGGCGAGCAGCGCGCCGCCCAACGCCGCCTTGGCGCGGGAGAGGCCGACGATGATCGTGTCGCCGGGCAGGATTTCGGGATCGGGCGCTTCGCCCTTGCGGATTGCGCCCAGGTCGAACATCGCCGCCTTGCGCTGGCCGTCGGACTGGCGGACCACGACGATGCGGCTGAGGCTGGCGAGGCGGGTCGGCCCCTTGGCGAGGGCGACCGCCTGTTGCAGGCCGAGACGGCCGTCGAGCGGGAACAGGCCCGGTTCGCGGACTTCGCCGTCGATGGTGATGCGGCGGCCCACCGCTTTCTTGACGAAGACCGTCACCTGCGGGGAGACGAGATAGCGGTCGCCCAGCCGGCCGGCGATGACGTCGGAAGCCTCGCTGGCGGACAGGCCCGCGATGGAGACGTCGCCGATCAACGGCATGCGCACCATGCCCGCCGCCGTCACCTGCGCGTCTTCCAGCGACAGGCCCGGTTCGTGATAGACCTGGATGCGCAATATATCGTCGGGGGAGATGCGGTAATCGACGCCGACGGCCGGGGCTGGCGGGATGGCGGCATAGGCGGCCTCCCCCTTCGGCGCGTCCTCCACGGTGGAGCAGGCGCCTAGCAGCGCGCAGGCCATGATCGTGGCCAGCATCCGGTTCCTGCTGTCGGTCGGCCGGTTCATGCCGTGAGAAATCCCCGCAAATTCATCGGGCACGCATGAAGCCTGCCGTTGCGGGTGGGGTTAACGGCGCGGCGGGGACATGGCAACCATGGCCGCGTTCGCGCCGCCGATCAGATGGCGATCCGGGCCTGATCCGGGGCAGTCTGACCGGCACTTGGTCGCCGGGGCTGATCCGGCCAGACGCCGCGCGTGTCGTAGACCGCCTTGTCGGCGCGTTCGTCCACCGGGACCGATTTGAACATGTCATGATCGACAAGAATGACGAAAACGCCGCATTGTTCCAGAGCCGTATCGAGATCGATCAGTTCGGCGCCGGTTCCAGCGAACTCCATCGGCAGGTCATGGGCATAGGGTTCGACCAGCTTGATGCGACGGCCATAGCGTTTGGCGAGGCGGGCGGCGACCTTCACGGCGGGGCTTTCGCGGAAATCGTCGATATTGGGTTTGAAGGCGAGGCCGAGGCAGGCGATGTCCTCGCCGGGGAATTCGTCGATCAGGTCGGATGCCCTGGCGACGACATAGTCGGTCTTGCCGTCATTGACTTCGCGGGCGGTGCGGATGAGGCGGCTATTTTCCGGGTCGCCATGGACGATGAACCAGGGGTCGACCGCGATGCAGTGGCCGCCGACGCCGGGGCCGGGCTGGAGGATATTGACGCGGGGGTGGCGATTGGCGAGGCGGATGACTTCCCACACGTCGATGTCCATGCGTTCCGCGATGACGGACAGTTCGTTGGCGAAGGCGATGTTGACGTCGCGGAAGCTGTTTTCGACCAGCTTCACCATTTCGGCGGCGCGGGCCGACGTGGTGATACAGGCGCCGCGCACGAACTGGCGGTAGAAGCCCAGCGCCTTGCGGGCGCAGCGAGGGGTGATGCCGCCGATGCAACGATCATTGTCGATCAGTTCGACCAGGATGCGGCCGGGAAGGACGCGCTCCGGGCAATAGGCGATGGCTATGTCGCCCGCCACGCCGGGTTCTGGCATCTTGAGGTCGGGGCGGATCTGAGCGAAGAGGTCGCGCATGGCTTCGGTGGTGCCGACCGGGGAAGTGGATTCCAGGATCACCGTGTCGCCGGATTTCAGGACTTGCGCGACGGTGCGGGCGGCCTTCAGGACATGGCTGATGTCGGGGGCGCGATCTTCGGCCACGGGCGTGGGGACGGCGATGATGAAGACGTCGCTGGGTTCGACCTCCAGGCTGGCGCGGAGGTTGCCGCGGGAGACCACGCCTTGCACCAGGCCGTCGAGGTCGACTTCCTCGATATGGACGCGGCCGCTATTGACCGTCTCCACGACATGGGCGCTGACGTCCACGCCGACCACCTGCGCGCCGCCGCGCGCGATCAGGGCGGCGGTCGGCAGGCCGATATAGCCCAGGCCGATGACGGATACCTTCTGCTGGAGCTTTTCGAGGGGCATTGGGGAGTCCTGGGAAGCCGATGATTGGCTTCGCTTTGTGACGGGAAATGCTGAAGATTTCGGTAATATTGGTGACAATAACAGCCTGTTCCTGCCTTCGCAGGAGCACGTGGCGCGTTACGCCGCCTCTTCCAGCCCCTCGGCCCGCGCGCTGGCGGCGATGATGTCGGCAATGCGCTCTGCCGCGTGGCCGTCGCCGAAGGGGTTGTGGGCGCGGGACATGGCGGCGTAGGCGGCTTCGTCATCCAGCAGGGCGAAGACAGACTGGACGATCTTCGTTCGGTCGGTGCCGACCAGTTTCGCCGTGCCTGCCGTCACGCCTTCCGGGCGTTCGGTGGTTTCGCGCATCACCAGCACCGGCTTGCCGAGCGAGGGCGCTTCCTCCTGCACGCCGCCGCTGTCGGTCAGGACGAGATGGCAGAGGTCCAGCAGGCGGACGAAATGGGGATAGTCGAGCGGCTCGATCATGGCGACATTGGGCAGGCCGCCCAGCACCGCGTCCATGACCGGGCGGACATGGGGGTTGGGATGGACCGGGAAGATCACCGCCACGTCCGAGCGCTCCGCTATGTCAGCGATGGAGCGGGCAATCGCCTCCATGCCGCCGCCGAAATTCTCCCGCCGGTGGCTGGTGACGGCGACGATCCGCTTGCCCGCGAAGCGCTGGGCGAGGCCGTCGAGTCCTGACGCGAGGCCGGGTTCGGCCAGCACCCGCTTACGGGTGGCGAGCAGCGCGTCGATCACCGTGTTGCCGGTGACGTGGATGGTCGCCGGGTCGCGATTTTCCGCGAGCAGCGCGTCGGCGGCCGCCTGCGTCGGGGCGAAGTTCATGTCGGCGATGCAGGCGACGACGCGGCGGTTCACCTCCTCCGGCCAGGGGTGGTGGATGTCGCCGCTGCGCAGGCCCGCCTCGACATGGGCGACCGGAATCTTGCGATAATAGGCGGCCAGGCTGGCGACCATGGTGGTAAGGGTGTCGCCATGGACGGCCACGCGGTCCGGCTTTTCCGCGTCGAAGGCCTTGCCCAGTTCCACGATCAGCTTCGCCGTCAGGCCGTCCAGCGTCTGGTTCGGCGTCATCACGTCCAGGTCGATGTCGGGCGCGATCCCGGCGATCTCCAGCACCTGATCCAGCAGGCCGCGATGCTGCGCGGTCACGATCAGGCGGGTTTCCACATCCTCCCGCGCCCGCAGCGCGTGAATTACCGGAAACAGCTTGATCGCCTCGGGGCGCGTCCCGAACACCAGCGCAACCTTCATTCGTCATCCTTTGCAAGCTGTCTTTCGGGTAAGTCTCTGGCAGAAAATGGTAACCATCCCCTGAACATGGGTAATCCCGACGCCCGCTTTCGCATTGGCCGACAGCTATGCTAGAGGCCAGCGGGACCATCTTTCCCAATCGAGGGCTCAGTAATTTATGAAGATCACGATGATCGGCACGGGCTATGTCGGGCTGGTGTCAGGCGCCTGCTTCGCCGATTTCGGCCATGACGTGGTGTGCGTGGACAAGGATGCGGGCAAGATCGCCGCCATCGAATCCGGGCGCATGCCGATTTTCGAACCCGGCCTCGACCATCTGGTGGGCAGCAATGCGGCGGCCGGGCGACTGACCTTCACCACCGATCTGGCGGCGGGCGTGAAGGGCGCGGACGCGATCTTCATCGCCGTGGGCACACCTTCGCGGCGCGGCGACGGTCATGCGGATTTGAGCTATGTCTATGCGGCGGCGAAGGAAATCGCGGAAGCGCTGGACGGGCCGACCGTCATCGTCACCAAGTCCACCGTGCCCGTCGGCACCGGGGACGAGGTCGAGCGGATCGTGCGGGAAGCGCGGCCTGACCTGGACATACAAGTCGTGTCCAATCCGGAATTCCTGCGCGAGGGCGCGGCCATCGGCGATTTCAAGCGGCCCGACCGCGTCGTCGTCGGCACCACGGGCAATGAGCGGGCCATCGGCGTGATGGCGCAGGTTTATCGTCCGCTGAACCTCAACCAGGCGCCGGTCATGTTCACCGGGCGGCGGACGGCGGAACTGATCAAATATGCCGCCAACGCCTTCCTGGCGACCAAGATCACCTTCATCAACGAGATGGCGGACCTTTGCGAGGCGGTCGGCGCGGAGGTGCAGGACGTGTCGCGGGGGATCGGCCTCGACAACCGGATCGGGTCGAAATTCCTGCATGCCGGACCGGGCTATGGCGGTTCCTGCTTCCCGAAGGATACGCTGGCGCTGGTGAAGACCGGGCAGGATTATGACACGCCGATCCGCATCGTGGAGACAGTGGTGCAGGTGAACGACCTGCGCAAGCGGGCCATGGGGCGCAAGATCGTGAAGGCGCTGGGCGGCGAGGCGCGGGGCAAGACGGTCGCGCTGCTGGGCCTGACCTTCAAGCCCAATACCGACGACATGCGCGACGCGCCCAGCCTGGCCATCGTGCAGGCGCTGGAGGATGCGGGGGCGCGGATCGTCGCCTATGATCCGGAGGGCATGGCGGTCGCCGCGCCGCTGATGCCGGGGGTGAGCATGGCGAAGGACGCCTATGAGGCGGCGGCCGGAGCCGATGCGCTGGTGCTGGTGACGGAATGGGATGCGTTCCGGGCTCTGGACCTGAAGCGGCTGGCGGCGTCGATGAATGGGGCGGTGCTGGTCGACCTGCGCAACATTTATCCGCGCAGGGAGGCGGAAGCGGCTGGCTTTGCGCTGACGCGGGTCGGGGGCAAGGGCATTTCGGCCTGATGCGGTTGAAACCGGAGGGCGGGCGCGACGCGCGCGCCCTGCCCCGGCTGAGTCATTGGGTGATGGCGGCGCTTGCCCTGTGCGCGATCATGCTGGTGGTGCCGGTGATTGCGGGGTTGACGTGATCCAGTGAACCGCCGTGCTCCTGCGAAGGCAGGAGCCTAGTTCGACGTCTGAATGATTAGGCAAGACCTGAACTGGGCTCCTGCCTTCGCAGGAGCACGTTATCTTATGCTCATCCCTGCGCTCACCCCTACGCTCACCCTGCTCAAGCCTTCAGCTTCCACCCTCGCTTGAGCAGCGCATAGCAGAGCATGCCCAACGCGATGTTCAGGCCCAGCAGCACCAGGCTGCCCACGACCACATCGCCGTCCGCCGCCGCGACGAAGCCGTAGCGGAAGCCGGAAATGGCGTAGAAGAAGGGGTTGGCATGGCTGATCGCGCGGAAGACGGGCGCGAGGCGGTCGATGGAATAGAAGGTGCCCGACAGCAGCGTCATCGGCCCGATCACGAAATTGGTGATGGCGGCGGCATGGTCGAACTTTTCCGCCCAGATGGAGGTCAGCACGCCGATGAAGGCGGTCAGCCCCGCGCCCATCAGCCCGAACCACAGGATCGCCCAGGGATGCGCCGGGGTCACATGCACGCCCGGCCACAGCGCCATCGCCGCCCACAGCGCCAGCCCCACGCAAAAGGCCCGCGTCACCGCCGCGCCCACCAACGCCAGCAGCAATTCGCCGACCGACAGCGGCGGCATCAGATAATCGATCAGCGTGCCCTGCATCTTGCCCGCCAACAGGGAGAAGCTGCTGTTGGCGAAGGCGTTGTTCATCATGCCCATGATCATCAGGCCCGGCGCGATGAAATCGGCGAAGGGCACGCCCAGCACATGGCGATTGGCCCCGCCCAGCGCCAGGGTGAAGATGACCAGGAACATCAGCGTCGTCACGGCGGGCGCCCAGATGGTCTGGAGCTGCACCTTCATGAAGCGCCGGATTTCCTTCCGGTAGAGCGCGCGCGTCCCCGCCCAGTTGATGTTGCGGATGACCATTTCGCCCGGCTCGTGGAAAGGCGGCCGGTGCGAGGGAGAGACAGCAATTTTGGACTGGTCGTTCATGGTCGGATCGACTATCGGCTGAGGGGTTGTGCCGCAAGGGCGTTGTGCACGGGAAATTGAACCCCGGGCCGGCCCGCCCCATATAGGGCGCGGATTTGAGATTTTGAGGAGTCATTCATTGTCCTGGACCGACGAGCGCATCGACCAGCTCAAGGCAATGTGGGAACGGGGCCTGACCGCCAGCCAGATCGCGGACGAACTGGGCGGGGTCAGCCGCAATGCCGTGATCGGCAAGGCCCACCGCCTGGGCCTGCAATCGCGCCCTTCCCCGGTGAAAGCCAACGAAGTGCCGAAGAAGGCCGCGCCGCCCGCGCGCAAGCCCGCGCCCGAAGCCGAAGCGCCCAAG